>NZ_JBKGHJ010000322.1:0-10295 GCF_046520365.1 Corallococcus sp. 4LFB | reverse complement strand
CGTCCAGGCCCCGAAGCCTCCGGCGCGGAGCAGCCCCGGGTGCCGGCACAGGCGCTCCCCCGCGGCGACACAGCGAGCAAGCGGGCGGCGGGCCGGGGCTCACGCATGCCCCTGCTCGACCCGCCCGCCCGTTCATCCTCCAGGGGGGCTGACAGCGTCTGGTTTTCCGGCTTCGACGCGCCGTTCCGGCTGGCAGTGTGTACCTGTAGTCAAAGGGAACGCGCACGGGCGCCAAGACGCGCGCCCGCCAACGCCGGGGGAGCCCCCGCATCCCGGCCAGGGCCGGCCTCACGCGACGCACGGGCGCCGGGCCCCAACCAGGAGCGAGGCATGGCCGGAGGAGCCGCACGGGAGCTGGAAGCCATCTTGGACGCCGCGGTGGACCCCTTCGTCGCGTGCGACGCCGACGAGCGCATCCTGCACGTCAACGCGGCGGCGGAGCGGCTGCTGGGCTGGGACCGGGAGCAGCTCTTGGGCAGGCCCGTCACCGACCTCTTCCCGCCCCGCCTGCACCGCTTCCACGGCCTCTCCCTGCCGCGCTACCTGCTGTCACGCCGGAAGGTGCTGGGGGGGCGGCCCACGCGCGTCTTCGCCCGGCGGCGCGACGGGGTGGAGCTGCAGGTGGAGCTGACGGTGGGCGCCACCGGCCTGGACTCGCAGGAGCGCATCGTCCTCACGATGCGCCGGCTGCACGAGGTCATCGACGCGCTGGAGGAGCCGGTGGAGCACGTCCCCGGCACCCCCGCCCTGACCGCGCACCACGAGGAGACGGTGGACCGGCTCTACCGGCTGGTCGTGGAGAACGCCCCCCTGGGCATCTTCCACTTCGACCGCGCCCCCATCGTCACCGCGTGCAACGACCGCTTCGCGCACATCATCGGCACGTCGAAGCGCAACCTGGTGGGCCTGAACCTCTTCACGCTGAGCGACGAGCGCATCATCGCCTGCGTGCGCGAGTCACTGGCCGGCCACAACTGTGACTACGAAGGCGACTACCGCGCGCTCACCACCGCCAAGGTGACGCCCGTGCGCGTGCGCTTCGCTCCCTGCTACACCGAGGACGGCACCGTGGAGGGCGGCGTCGGCATCGTGGAGGACATCACCGACCGCCGCCGCGTGGAGGCCGAGCGCGAGGAGAACCTGGCCCAGCTGGACCTGCTCTTCCGCGGCGCGCCCGTGGGCATCGGCTTCCTGGACGCGAACCTGCGCTACGTGCGCGTCAACGAGACGCTCGCGCGCATCAACGGCATCCCGGCGGAGGCCCACACGGGCCACACGCTGCCGGAGCTGCTCGGGGAGCCGGGCGCCCTCGCCGAGCAGGGGCCCCGGCAGGTGCTGCGCACCGGTGAGCCCATGGTGGACAAGGAGGCCACCTCCGACGAGGACCTGCGCATCCCCGGCCCCCGGCGCTACTTGCTGGGAAACTACTACCCGGTGCGCACGCCGGATGGCCGCGTGCTGGGCGTGGGCGTCCTCCTGGAGGACATCACCGGGCGCAAGCGCGCGGAGCAGGAGCGCGCGCACCTGTACCGCGAGGCCCAGGAGGCCATCCGCGTGCGCGACGACTTCCTCTCCATCGCCTCACACGAGCTGAAGACGCCGCTCACGCCCCTCAGCCTGCGCCTGGCCACGCTGGAGCGCCGCCTGGAGCGCGGCGAGCACCTGGACCCCAGCGTGCTGCGCCACGCGCGCCACCAACTCACGCGCCTCACCGGCCTCATCAACGACCTGCTGGACGCCTCGCGCATCGAGGCCGGCCGGCTGGCCCTGCACCCGGAGGCCACCCGCTTCGACCTGCTCGTGGAGCACACGCTCGCCAGCATGGAGGGACAGAAGGGCAACCACGCCTTCGAGTTCGAGACGCCCCCGGAGCCCATCTCCGTCCAGGGCGACGCGTACCGGCTGGAGCAGGTGGTCTCCAACCTGCTGGAGAACGCGCTCAAGTACAGCCCGGACGGCGGCACCATCCGCGTGCGGCTGTCGCTGAGCGAGGACGTCGCGGTGCTGTCCGTGACGGACCCGGGCATCGGCATCCCGGAGGACCAGCAGCAGCAGCTCTTCGACCGCTACTTCCGCGCGCGCAACGCCTCCACCCGCTCCTACGGCGGGCTGGGCCTGGGCCTCTACATCAGCCGCGACATCGTGGAGCGCCACGGCGGCCGCATCTGGGTGGAGAGTGAAGCGGGCCGGGGGTCCACCTTCTACGTCGCGCTGCCGACACTCTCCGCCGCGCAGCCCGCCCTCCCGCTCGCCTGGCCGGATCGCCACCTCCACTGAAGCCCCGGGTGCGCGAGCGCTGAAAGAACTTCAGCCCCGCCTCTCCGCCCCCGCCGGACGCCTCATGCAAAGGGCTGGAATCCCACGATTCCCAGCCCTGGCACGCCCCCTGCTCCAGGCGGGTGCACGCGAGGGAGAGACACCCATGGAGAACATGACGATGACGAGCGAGTCCCCTGTCAGCCGCGACAATGACGGCTGGATTGTCCGGGTGAAGGTGGGTGGGCGTGTCCAGGAGGTGCGCTGCACCTCGGAGAACCAGGCGCGCTACTTCGCCGCCGTGCTGGCCTTCAACGCGGCCCGCCCCTCGCGCCTGCGCAACTAGCGCGCGAGGAGGAGCCCCCGGCGTCAGTCATCGCCGGGCGATGCGCTCAGGAGTTGCGCCGGGCGATGTCCGTCGACAGCACGTTGGCGAAGGACACCCAGCCCAGGTAGGGCGCCATCAGCCACGGGGCCTTGCGGTCCACGCGGCTGGCGGCGGCGGTATAGGCCGCGATGCTGCCCAGCAGCGCCCAGTTCTCCACCGCCGCGGCCTTCAGCTGGCGCTTGCGGAAGAACAGGTGCGACCACGCGGCGTTGAGCCCCAGCTGCACGAACCACAGGCCCAGCGCGCGCGAGCGCCGCGCCCCCGCCGGTGAGCCCCAGATGCGCCAGCCGGAGACGGCGATGAGGCCGTAGAGCGCCGTCCACACCGGCGCGAAGACCTGGCGGGGCGGCTGGAAGGGCGGCTTCTTCAGGCGCTGGTACCAGCCCTGCTGGATGGCCTCGCGGGTGCTGCGCGCGCCAAGGAAGACCGCGCCCGCGGTCAGGGCACCGAAGGCGCCCAGCGCCACCATCGACTCGCGGTTGAGCGTGGCGTTGTGTTCCAGGCCCTCGGAGCCTCCCAGCTCGCTGAGCTGCATGTCGTTCCTCCAGACGTGATGAAGCCGTTGTGCGAAGCCACAAGCTGTGTCCTCGCACAACGGCTCGCCATGTCCGCCTGCCTGCCCGGCCGTCCTCAGGGCTGCGTGGGGAGGGACGCGGAGTCCATGGGGGCGCGGGCCTCCGTGGACACGCCCGCCGCGAGCCAGCCCTTCACCAGGGCCAGGTGCTCGGCCTCCGCGTCCAGCGCCAGCTGGAAGCGGTCCGCCAGCGAGTCATGGCCCAGGCCGCGCGCCAGGTCGATGAGCAGCTCCCAGCTCGCGTTGTCCGTGAGCTCCGCCACCAGCAGCGCCTCCATGCACTGGCGCAGGTTGGTGCGCGCGTCGGAGATGGCCGCCGGCACGCCCATGGAGATGACCGAGGTGAGGTCCGCGGACGGCGTCATCGCCGTGGGGTCCGCGCCCAGCTTCTCCATCGCCTCCACCAGCAGGGCGAAGTGGCCCAGCTCGTCGTCCATGATCTTCGTGAGCAGCTCCCGCGAGGGCCCTCCCTCCCAGCTGCCGAAGACGTCCAGCTTGGAAAGCGCGCCCTCGTAGAGCCGGACGCCGGAGCGCTCGAAGGCGAGCCGCTCCCCCAGCTTGTCGATGAACACCGTGGGCTTGCCGCCCTTGAGCATGTCCATGGCCGTCTTGGCCATGCCCTTGAGGCTCGCGGGCGGCGGCACGCTGCCCAGGCCGTCCGCGGCTTCGCGGGCGTACTGCTTGCGCACGTCCGCGATGGCCCGCGCATCCCCCTGGCTGCTGGGCTTCGCGCGCCGCGCCTCCGCGATGATGTCCTTGCTGTCCACGGGTGATGCCTTGATGCCGGTGCGGTTGGCGCCCACGTCGGCGATGGTGTCCTTGCTCATTGCAGCCTCCTCCCCTCCAGCACCGAGCCCATGCGCTCCGCCTTCGCGGCGAGCTCCGTGCCGGGCCTCCATTGGTAACCGGCCGCCGCCGTCTCCGAGGGCGACCCTTCCGAGTTCAGCTGCGCCTGGTACACGAGCGAGCGGTGGTCCGGCGGCAGCTGGGACTTGTCCACGTACTCGGTGCCGTCGGAGCGCATGTCCACCTCCTGCGAGAGGACCTTGCGCACGAACTCACGGTGCTCCTTGAACGCGATGGGCTCCGGCAGCTCGCGGGGCAGCACCTCCGCGGGGTCGCGGCGCTCCAGGTTCTTGAACAGCTCCATCACGTAGTGCAGGTGTCCCAGCTCGTAGTCCACGAACCGCTGCCACACCTCCTTGATGCGCGGGTTCGACTCGTACGCGAGGCACGAGGAGTAGTTGTAGACCTCCATGGCCTCGTGGAGCATCCACTGCTCCAGCATGGACTCGTCGGGGTCGATGAGCGAACCGTACTGGGTGACGTGCTGCTCCTCGATGGAGGCGATCTCCGCGTAGAGCTGCCGCGCGACGGGGTCCGTGAACGTGGGGCCCACGGTCATGTAGTAGTCGTGCGTCTGGAACTCGGCCGCGGTGATGGTCAGCGCGTGCAGCTTGGACAGCGGGGCCGCCGTCTTCGCGTCGTACGGGCGGCGCAGGTCATCCAGCGGATGGCGGTGCTCCACGACCGTGGGGCGGCCCGGGATGATGTCCGTATAGGACTGGGTGATGTTGTTGGGGTCCTGCCCCTCCAGCCGGTCGTAGAGCGCGGAGTAGCGGTACAGGTGGTCGAAGTCCTCCAGCATCCCGAACCGGTACGTCTGCGCCAGATAGGGGTCCGGCTCGTGGATGGCCACGCTGGCCGTCACCTCGATGGCGAGCTGCTCGAAGCCCAGGGTCGTCTCGATGGCCTTCTGGTCCGGCGGGGTGAGCCAGTTGACCAGCGTCTGCTGGTGGTGCTCCGCGCGGCGCACCAGCGCCAGGTGCGGGCGCAGCTCCAGGCTGCGGCGCGCGAAGATGTGCTTCATGCGCAGCGCGTCCGCTTCAATGCCGTTCATCAGGATGACGCGGGTCCGGGTGAACGCGTCGTCGTCCAGCTTGCTGTAGGGCCGCCGCACCAGGTCCTTCCACGTAAAGGACTGGCGCTCGACGGGAGTGCCTTTTTCTTTGAAGAGGTCCAAGGCCACGGGGTGACTCCTTCTGGGCAGGGACAGGACGTTGAAGCGCGGGCGGTGGGCGTCACCAGCTCGGGTCCCCTGCGCTTCAAGGTTGGGGGCCCTCCGCCAACGGCAACAGACGTGCAGGCGTCGGCCGTGGGCCGCCAGGGGCTGCGACGGCTCGCCAGGTCCCCTGCTTCGCGGGCCTCTCCCGTTCCTCCTGGATGAAGGTCCAATTCCGTCGCGGCAGGCGCGTGCCGAGGGGCCGTTTCCCGGAGTAGCGTTTCCCGTCGTGGACCTCGTGGGGAGGGGCCGTGGCGGGTGAGACGTGGAAGATCATCCAGGAGCGCTGGCGCCATCACCGGCTCCCGATGCTGGGCGTCGCGCTGGTGGCCACGCTCATCGCGGGGGCGGCCCACTACAGCGGCCGCCTCGAAGGCACGGAGCACATCGCCTACGACGAGGCGCTGATCCGGTACACCGGCGACAGGAAGGCGTCCGGGCAGGTGGTCGTGGTGGCCATCGACCAGCAGTCCATCGACGCCATCAGCCAGGACGCGCAGCTCCAGGTCAACTTCGGCAACTGGCCGTACACGCGCACGCTGTGGGCGCGCGTCGCGCAGGAGCTGAAGGCCGCGGGGGCCAGGGCCGTGCTGTTCGACGCGGTGATGGACGAGCGGGCGTCCGACGAGTCCGCCGACCTGGGCTTCGCGCAGGTGCTGCGTGAGACGGGGCTGCCCTTCTACGTGGGCATGGTGAGCAGCGGCTCCGCGAAGCCCCTGGCCCGCGCGGACTTCCAGTCCCCCGTGCCGCTGGCCACCCCCGTGCTGGAGGCGGGAGCCCTGGCTCGGGCGCTGGCCTTTCCCGCGAGCCGGACGGATGGGACGCCGCTGCGGAGCCTCCAGGGGACGTCCCGGGTTCCCCGCTATCCCGTGCCTCCCACGCCCGCGCTGGTGGGCGCGGTGAGCGGGTTCGGGCTGGTGGACACGGAGGCGGACGGGGACGGCTCCATGCGCCGCACGCACTTCGCGTTCACGGACGGGACCAACACCTACGTGACGCTGCCGGTGCGCATGATGGCGGACCTGCTGGGCGCGAAGGAGGTCACGCTCTCCGGCCGCACCCTGCGCATGGGCGAGCGCAGTTGGCACGTCGACGCGGATGGCAGCGCGGCCCTGGACTACGGCGGTCCGCTGGAGACGCGCTTCCAACAGGTGCCCCTCATCGCCGTGCTGGACGACTGGATCCGCCGCGGCCACGGCAAGTCGCCGGGCCTGGACCCGGCCCTGTTCCGGGGGAAGGTCGTCGTCATCGGCGGCACGGCGGTGGGCGTCAACGACATCAAGGCCACGCCCTTCTCCTCCACGCAGCCGGGACTGGTGAAGCAGGCCACGGTGGTGGACACGCTGCTGTCGGGCGCGTTCATCACCGACGCACCGGCGGGCGTGGACCTGGGCCTGACGTTCCTGGTGGCGCTGGTGTCCGCGGTGCTGCTGATGACGGCGCGCTGGACGCCGCTGGAGGTGGCCTGGCCGGTGGCGCTGGTGGCGGGGCTGTTCGTGCTCACGGGCCTGCTGCTCAAGACGTCGCATACGCACGTGCGGATGGCGATGCCGGCGCTGGCGGGCGTGGGCGCGAGCGTGGCGGCGCTGGCGTTCAACCACCTGGTGGCCAACCGCGAGACGCAGTTCATCCGGCAGGCGTTCCACCGCTTCATGGAGCCGAAGCTGGTGGAGCAGATGATCCGCTCGCGGCAGCTGCCGCGCCTGGATGGGGAGAACAAGGAGATCACCGCGTTCTTCAGCGACATCCGCGGCTTCTCCACCTTCAGCGAGCGCTTCAAGGAGGACCCGCGCCAGTTGGTGCGCATCCTCAACACGTACCTCACGGCGGTGAGCGGGGCGCTGCTGCGTGAAGGCGGGTGCCTGGACAAGTACATTGGCGACGCGGTGGTGTGCCTCTTCGGCGCGCCCATGGCCCAGGAGGACCACGCCGTGCGCGCGTGCCGGGGGGCGCTGGCGGCGAAGGCCGCGGTGGAGGCGCTGCGCGTGGACTTCCGCCAGAAGGGCTTCCCGGACGTGTACACGCGCATCGGCGTGAACAGCGCGGTGAACTTCGTGGGCAACTTCGGCAGCGACCAGCTCTTCAGCTACACGGCCATTGGCGACGGCATGAACCTGGCCGCGCGCCTGGAGGGCGCGAACAAGGCCTACGGGTCGGTCATCATGATTGGCCCGCGCACGTATGAGCTGGCGCGCGAGCACATCGAGGTGCGCGAGCTGGACCGGGTGCGGGTGGCGGGCAAGACGGAGGCCGTCACGGTGTACGAGCTGCTGGCGCTCAAGGGGCAATTGGACGCGTCCACCCGGCACACGGTGGCGCGCTACCACGAGGCCCTGGGGCTGTACCGCGAGGCGCGCTTCGCGGAGGCCGCGGCGGTGCTGGAGGCGGAGGCCGCGCGGTCGCCGGAGGACGGGCCCACGGGGAAGCTGCTGGAGCGCTGCCGCGAGTACCTGGAGTCACCCCCGGAGAATTTCGATGGCGTCGCGAATCTGGAGAAGTGACGGCGTATCAGGGTGGGGAGCATGACGATGAAACGATGGACCTGGGGCATCCTGCTGCTGGCGTTGGGCGTGCCGGTGACGGCCGCGTGGGCGGTGAAGAAGGACGAGAAGCTCTACGTGAAGGCGCGCAACACGCGCGTCCTCAAGAGCGCGGTGCCCACGGCGGACGTGGTGGCGGTGCTCCAGCCCGGGCAGCAGGTGACGTGGAAGGGCGCGGATCCGAAGAACGCGCAGTGGCACCAGGTGACGGAGCCCGGCGGCAAGCCCGGCTACGTGTTCCAGACGAACCTGTCCACGAAGCCGCCCAACATGGAGCTGGTGGCCAAGGACGGCCAGACGCGCTCCATCGACCCGGCGACCTTCGTGTCCAGCGGCGCGGCGGTGAAGGCGCTGAGCCCGGGCGCGGAGAAGTACGGCAACGAGAAGGGCGGCGACTACAAGGCCGCGGTGGCTCAACTCAAGACGCTGGAGGGCCTGGCCCTCAAGGTCACGCCCGTGGAGATCGACAAGCACGTGAAGCAGGCCGGGCTGTTCCCGGTGGTGGCGCCCAACACGAAGCTGGGCCCCCAGGCGAAGAAGGGGGGCAAGTGATGCGCTCGCGCATGGGAGTCCTGGCGGCGGCGGGCCTGGGGTTGTGCCTCACGTCCTGTGCCCAGATGACGAAGACCCTGAAGGCCGCGAACCTGGGCGGCGACGTGGACCGGGTGGTGGCCGCGACGGAGAAGGTGCAGTCCTGCGACAAGCTGAAGGTGGAGCCCGCCATCCAGGAGGAGTACGCGCTGGGCAGCGCGCTGGCCATCCACTGGGCGCAGCAGGGCGGCGGGCTGATGCTGACGGGCACCGCGGAGCAGGGGCTGAACACCTACGTCAACACGGTGGGCCGCAACCTGGCGATGCAGTCCCCCCGGCCGGAGCTGCGCTGGACGTTCGGCGTGCTCAAGGACGCGCGGCACTTCAACGCCCTGTCCGCGCCCGCCGGCTACGTGTTCGTCACGCGCGGGCTGCTCCAGGGCGTGGAGAACGAGGCGCAGCTCGCGGGCGTGCTGGCGCATGAGATTGCCCACGTCGTGCTCAAGCACGCGCTGAACCAGTACGTCTCCGTGAAGGTGAGCACCTGCAAGGGCGCCGCGGTGGCGGGCGCCGTGGTGTCGACGGTCGCCTCGAAGGTGGTGGGCGCGAGCCGGCTGGACGGCCGCCTGGACCTGGACTCGGACACGGAGCTGATGGGGAAGATGGTCGAAGGGACCGTGGAGGCCTTCGGCAAGGGCAACCGCAAGGACGAGGAGCTGGCGGCGGACGCGCTCGCGGTGGAGCTGCTGCTGTCCGCGGGCTACGACCCGGGGGAGTACTCGCGGCTGCTGGGCCAGACGTCCGGCGGCGGCGGGCTCATGGAGAACCACCCGAGCAAGGAGGACCGCCAGGAGCAGATCTCCAAGCTCGTCCGGGCGCGGCAGGAGGCGACGGATCCGCTCGCGCGGCTGGACGTGGCGTCGCTCCAGCGCCCTGCCCTGCCCGCGGCCTTCGCCATCGTGGGGCCCGGGAAGAAGCCCACGGGCGTGGCGAAGGACGCGAAGTAGACGCGGCTTCAGCGCACCGTGGCCTGGCTCAAGGCGCGGTGCACGGACTCCAGGGCCTTGCGCGCCTCCAGCAGCTCGGCGCGCTCGGCGGTGAGGGACGCGACCTGCTGGGCCAGCACGTCGCGTTCGCCCTGGAGCGTCTCCACGGCGCGGCGCAGGGAGGCGGACTCGTCCTTGGCGCCCTCCAGCTCCACGGCGAGGCGCTCCTCCTCCGCGAGGCTGTCGGCGAGGGCCAGCTTGCCCTTGGTGACGACCTGCTCCAGCGCGTCGTGCTCCTTCGCGGCGGCCTGGAGGGCCTGGCGGGACTCCTGGAGGGACAGGAGCGCTTCGTCGCGCTCGCCTTCCAGGGCGGCCAGCTCACGCTCCAGGTCGGCGAGCAGCTTCACGCGGCCCTCCATCTCCGCGGACAGGCGGCGGGCCTCGTCCATGCGCAGGCGGGCCTCCTCGGTGGCCTTCTCCGCCTGACGGCGGGCGACCTCGAGGTCCTGGGTGAGCGTGAGGTTGAGCGCCTTGACCTTGGTGAGCTCCGCCTGGAGGTGGGTGATGCGCTCCACGGCGCGCTGGCCGGCTTCGGCGACGGTGGCGGGCAGCGGCTCCGGGCGCGGGTTCTCGCGCACGGCCTTGAGGCGGGCCTTGAGGCGCTCGCGGCGGGAGTCGGAGTCCAGCTCCTCGCGGGGAGGCGCGGGCGTCTGCACCTCGACGGGGGCGGGCGCGGCTTCCTGTCGGGCCACCGTCTCGGTGGTGGTGACGGTGGAGGCCTGGACGGCAGCGTACGTCGTCATGGGCTCGGCCTCGGAAGGCATGCGGAGGGCCTGAACGCCCATCCGTCCATCGAACTGTACTCCGGGCGGCGGGCCCGCGAAGGTGGCCGGGGCCGCCCGGGGCGCCTCAGCCTGGGCCATCGCCGGCGGAGGCGAGGCGAACGTGACCGGCGCGG
>NZ_JBKGHJ010000321.1:0-10321 GCF_046520365.1 Corallococcus sp. 4LFB | reverse complement strand
GCTGCCCGCTCACGGCATGCCGCCCGAGCCGAGGCCGCCCGCAGCGATGGAGCCGACGGGCTCCAGGCTCACCTCGGCCTGGGCGATGGCGAGGCGCTGCGCATCCACGAGCGTCCGCAGGTACTCCTCCTCGTCGCGGATGATGCCGGTGTTGGCCTCCAGCACCGAGGCGAACGAGGCGCGTCCGACGCGGTACTGCGTCAGGGTGCTCTCGGCGGTCGCTGACGACTGCATCAAGATGCCACTGCGGAAGAGGGTCACCGTGTCGCGCAGCGCGGCCAGGGCGGTAAGGCGCTCCAGCACCCGCAGCCGCAGCACCTGCTCCACTGCCTCCGTGGCCTGAGTGGTGGCCTCGGCATTGGCGCGGCTCTCCGCTACCGCGCGGTTTTGCTTCCTCCCGGAGAAGATGGGCAGGGTGACGCCGACATTGGCCTGCCACATGGGTGGGAAGTCGCCGCCACGGGGCATGACTCCCGCGCTCACGGTGAAGTCGGGCAGGCGCTCACGTCGCGCCAGCGCCACCTGCTGGCTGGCCTGCTCCACCGTTGCGCGCGCCTGGGCTAGCTCGGGGCTGCGGGCGAGCGCGTCCTTCGTCGCTGATTCGGCGTCACCGAACTCCGGCACCCCCAGGTCGCGCACGCGCAGAGTGGTGGGCAGGGGCGCATCAAGAGGCCGGCCACTCAGCCGGTTCAGGGTCTGCACCCGGGTGCGCTCGTCGGCGTTCAGTGCCACCCGGCGCTGACGCAGCCGGTTGAGTTCGAGTTGGGAGCGCAGCAGGTCGGATTGGGCGCCCTCACCGGTTTCGTAGCGGATGCGGACTGTCTCGGCGGATTGCTTCCAGAGCGCCTCAAGCCGGTCCAACAGCCTGAGCCGCTCGCGCGTCAGCACCAGGTCGAGGTAGCCACGGCACACCTCAGCCTCGATAGACAGCCGCGCTCGCAGGACTTGCGTTGACGCGGCCTTGGCCCCCAGGCGTGCGACCTCGGTACGCAGCGAACGCTTGCCAGGGAAGGGCACGGCCTGTGAGGCCATGATGCTGTAGTAGCTGCCCTCCATCTCGCCGATCATCAGCTCGCCAAAGCCGTCGTTCTGGATGCCCAGTTGCAGGACCGGGTCCGGAAGGGCACCCGCCTGAGGAACGCGCTCCTGTGCCGCCTGGACCTGTGCCTTGGCCTGACGCAGCTCAGGGCGCGCCTCAAGGGCTTCCGTGAGGAGCTGCGCAAGCGTTGGGTCAGTCAACAGCGCCGGCATGGAGGTGGCCTGCATGGCTGGCGCGCGGGCGTCCTCCTGGGCCAGCGCCGCCACCGGAGAGAGCAGCGCCAGCATGAGAGCCACGTGCCTCATCGAGCCGCATCGCCACACAGGGGAGAGGGCTGGCTGGGACATGTCGAGAGTTGATTGCACGATAGAGAGGGCTGCAGGGCCTGTGCCATGGGTAGGCCCTCGTGGGTGAGACGGAGCGCCAGGGGAGATTCGCGTGCGGGCCCGAGGAAGTCGGAGCCCGTGGAGTCACGGTGTAACTCCGGGAATCACACCGCGAGCTGCGTGCTGAACCGGCGCGGGGACGCTGTCTGGAGACCATGTTCTCCCGGCGCAACGTCGTCCCGGAACGGCTGGATGCCTAGCTGCGGCGCGGCCCTACGCGAGGCCCGCGCCACGGCGCGGCGGACTACTGGATGGTGACGAGCCCGCTGATGTGGTCCATCGCGCAGGCGTAGCGCAGCGTGCCCGACTCGCTGGGGGTAAACTCCACGGTCACTGGCGTGTCCAGGGGGAGCGGCTGGTTGATGCCCAGGTTGGCCACGACGATCTCCGTGGCGCATGTCTTGTCCGTCTTGCGGGTGACCACGAGGCGGACTGGCTGGCCGGCCTTCACCTTCACGTTCGCGGGCTCGAAGCCCTTGGAGGTCACCGTGAGAGCCACGGTCTGGAGGCCGTTCTTGGCGGCAGGGGCCGAGGTGGGCTTCTGCGTAGACGCTGCGGCCTTGGCCGTGCCTCCGTGTGCGGAATGCTCGCCGTGCTTGGCGTGCTCGCTCTGCTTGGCGTGCTCCTCACACGCGACCGCAGGGGCCGCGGCGAACAGGGGGAGGGCAGCAAGGACTCCCATCAGGCTCTTCTTCATCGGTTGGTTGCTCCGGAGTGAGGATGCCTTCGGGGACGTCCGGCATCCTGTGGGTACGGCTCGCTAGAGCACAACGCGTGCCGGCAGCTGAACGCGCCCGTTCAGGCGGAGTTGTCTTGGCGAGGCCCCTGTCCGGAGTGCCCAGACGGGTTTCGCTGTAACCGGCTCGGTCACAGGTGGAACGTGAAGCGGCCTCGTTGCACGGAGCCGTGAGGTTGTGAACCCCATGAACCACTGGGCCATCGACATTGGGCCTCTTCCTAGATGCCATGGCTGCATGTCCCCGAGGTCTCCCATGCGCCGAACCCTTGTTGTGCTGGCGAGCATCCTTTCCTTCGCGGCCTGCGTCTCCGAGCAGAAGAGGCCTCCCGCTGCGATGGACCCCTCGAATCCGGATGCGCCCGAGGCCCCACCTGCTGCCCAGCCGACCGCATTCGCGGCCCCCACTCCGGAAGTGCCCGCGCCCGCCAAGGCGCCAGAAGGCGCGGGGCACGCCGGGCACGGGGCCGTCTCTCCAGCCTCTGCCTCGGATGCTGGGACTACCGTCTACACGTGTCCGATGCACCCGGAGGTGCGGTCCAGCAAGCCAGGCACTTGCCCGAAGTGCGGCATGAAGCTGGTGCCGGAGAAGCCCTCGGGCGCGGAGGCCACCGATGCGGGGCAGCCAGGCTCAGCGCCTGCGGGCCATGAGCATGGACACGGAGGGCATCCGTGAGGCTGGCCGTACTCGCTGGCGCGGCGCTGATGGCGGGCGGCTGCGCGTCCATCCAGAAGGAGCGTGGCCACGCGGAGGTGGCGGCTCTCGTCGAGGAGCGGCTGGGCAGGAAGACGCGCTGGAACCAGGGCACCCCGGAGGATGCCGAGGTCGCCCGCCATCTCGATGCGCTCCTGAAGGAAGACCTCACCTCGGACCATGCGGTGGAGGTGGCCCTGCTCAACAATCCGGCGCTCCAGGGCACCTACGAGGAACTGGGTGTCTCGCAGGCCGACATGGTGCAGGCCGGGCTGCTCTCCAACCCGACGTTGGACGGGAGCTTCGGTTTTCCCATCTCCGGAGTTGGCTCCAAAGAGTACGAGGTCTCGCTGGTGCAGGACTTCGTGAACCTCTTCACGCTTCCCCTGCGCAAGCGCGTCGCCCGGGAACAATTCATGGCCGACACGTTGCGCGTGGCGCATGAAGCGCTGGCCACCGCGGCCGAGGTGCGGAAGGCTTACAGTGAGGTGCAGGCCCTCAAGCAGCTCGTGGAACTGCGACGCATGGCGCTTCAGGCGGCTGAAGCGGCGGCGGACCTCGCTGTGCGGCTGCGCTCCGCAGGTAACATCACCGAACTGGACCTTGCCAGTGAGCAGGCTGCTGCCGAGGAAGCCCGGCTCGAGCTGTCGGAGGGTGAGGTCGCGTGGGTGGAGGCCCGGGAGCACCTTAACCGCCTCATGGGACTGTGGGGCCCACGCACGCAGTGGACCGTGTCCGAGAAGCTCCCGCCGCTGCCCGAGCAGGAAGCCCCACTGGAACACCTGGAGTCGCTTGCCATCCGCCAGCGGCTGGACATCGACGCAGCCCGGAAGCAGGCCGCGCTGCTCTGGAACGCGCTGGAGTTAGCGCGGAGTACGCGCTTTTTCGGCCGGGTGGAAGTGGGCGTCCACACGCACCAGGACGCGGACGGCCCGAGGCTCTTCGGCCCAACCTTGTCCCTGGAGTTGCCCATCTTCGACCAGCGCCAAGCCCTCATTGCCCGCCTGGAGGCCCAGCACCGCCAGGGCGAGCGGCGGCTCACGGAGCTGTCCGTCAACACCCGCTCGGAGGTCCGCGCCGCCTGCGCCCGGCTGCTGGCGCTCCGCGGGGTGGCGGACCGCTACCGGCGGGTGGTCCTGCCGCTGCGCGAGAAGGTCGTCGAGCAGTCGCAACTCCAGTACAACGCCATGCAGATTGGCCTCTTCCAGTTGCTCTCCGCCAAGCGCGAGCAGGTGGAGGCGTACCGAGGCTACATCGAGGCCGTCCGCGACTACTGGATGGCGCGGGCCGAACTCGAGCGGCTCGTAGGCGGCCGGCTTCGGGAGGGTCGTGCGACATCCACGCCATCACCCACGCAGCCGGTGCAGCCCGCCCCACCAGCGCAGCCCGGGCCGCCTATCCAGCCCGCGCAACCCTCGCAGCCAGCACAGCCTGGGACGCACACCGGGCATGGACAGGACACCGCCAACGGCACGGAGACTCCCCATGAGAACCCGCACGATTGAGACCGAGCACGCACCGGGCCGCGAGGATGACGCTCCTCGGACTCCGGAGCGCAGGGGCCCCCCTGGAAACCTTCCCGAGACTGGAGCCGAGGGAACGCTGACGCGGCGGAGCATGCTGGCCACGGCCGGCGTCACGCTCACGGGAGGCGCGCTGCTGCTGAGCGGCTCTGCGGCTCGCGCTCAGTCAGACGTCCCAAGGGCCCAGGGGCCCCGCGAGGGCTCCGCCGCAGACATCGGCCAGCGCCATACGCGGCAGGACTGGCTGCGCCCCGGAATGCCCAACCGGGACTACCGACCCGTGGTGGTGCCCAATGGCTCCAAGCTGCCATGGAGGGTCGTGGACAGCGTGAAGGTCTTCCACTTGGTGGCCGAGGAGGTGGAGCACGAGTTTGCTCCGGGACTGAAAGCCTTTTGCTGGGGCTACAACGGCCGGGTCCACGGACCCACCATCGAAGCGGTGGAGGGTGACCGAGTGCGCATCTACGTCACGAACCGGCTACCAGCGGCCACCACCATCCATTGGCACGGCATCCTGCTTCCAAGCGGCATGGACGGCGTGGGGGGCCTCAGCCAGAAGTCCATCCCCCCGGGTGAGACGTTCCGGTACGAATTCACCCTGCGCCAAGCGAGTACGAACATGTACCACTCGCATCATGACGAGATGACGCAGATTGGCCTCGGCCTGACGGGGATGTTCATTATCCATCCTCGCCAGCCTGCGGGGCCCCGCGTCGACCGGGACTTCGCAATCCTGTTGCATGAATGGCGCATCGACGTCGGCACGGGGCGGCCCAATCCGAACGAGATGACGGACTTCAACGTGCTCACCATGAACGCGAAGGCGTTTCCAGGCACGGAGCCGCTCGTGGTGCGCCAGGGCGAGCGGGTGCGCATCCGGTTGGGCAACCTGAGCCCGCAGAACCACCATCCCATCCACCTTCACGGCCACCACTTCCGAATCACCGAAACGGACGCCGGACGCGTCCCCGAGTCTGCGCGGCAGCCGGAGGGGACGGTGCTTGTCCCCGTGGGCAGCACACGTGTCATCGAGTTCGTGGCGGACGCGCCCGGTGACTGGGCCCTGCACTGCCACATGACCCACCACATGATGAACCAGATGGGCCATGAGTTCCCCAACATGATTGGCGTGAATCCGGGGACTCTGGACGCGAAGGTACGCTCGCTGCTGCCGGGCTACATGACGATGGGACAGACGGGCATGGCGGAGATGGCCGAAATGGGGATGCCCGTTCCACCCAACTCCATTCCCATGCTGGGGGCCCGGGGCAAGCACGACTACATAACCGCAGGTGGTATGTTCACCGTGCTCAAGGTTCGCGAAAGGTTGGAGAGCTACGCGGACCCGGGCTGGTACGACAACCCGCCCGGTACACTGGCGATTGCGGCCGGCACGGACGAGCTTCGCCGGGACGGAATCGACGTGAATGCACCGGCACCGGTCGAGCCCGGCTCATCCTCGTAACGCCATTGACACCGGCTTGCGGGACACGTCGGTCTATAACGTGTCCCTCTCCGTGGCGTAGAATTTGACTCTTTACCCCGAGACTCCTGCACCGAGGCCTTGCGAGTGCCAACGAGTGGCCCTTTGGGGCAGGAATGTTGTCGCCCCCGTGGACGCGCCAAGCCGACAATGCTCTCCACGCGCCTCGCTGGACCATGATGATACAGGTCCTCGCGTAGCCTTGACGCTATCGAGGCGCAGCAATCGAGGTTGGTCGCTCCGCCCGCCAAATATAGGGTCCCTCCGCCGTGGATCTTCCCTGGAGCAGTGCGCTTCAAGGGTTCATTTCTTGAGCGGGACGCTCCCCCAATCAGTGGAAACAGGCGTCGCGGTAACCCGTGGGTGGCAAGGAGAATGTTGGGAAGGTCGAGTGGACTAAACCTGTTGGGTTGCATTTGTGGGTGCAAGGGGAACTTCTCGTTGAAGGAACTTGCCGTCTTGGGGCGGGGTAGCTGTGCTGCGGCTCCCCATGTCCGACTTCCGCGAGGCCGCTGAATCGATTTCGGAAGCCCAATGCTCCGAGCACCCAGGCTTCTCCGTTGCCGGTGCCTGTACCCGTTGCGGCACCTTCGTCTGTGCCTTCTGTGCCTTGTCCTGGGCGGGCCGGTGCTTCGGGTGCCTTCACGCCGCTCCTGAGTTGGCGACGCGCAGGGCCCGGCTCGCGGCAAGCCTCGTCGATGGTTTCGCGCTCCTCTTGCCGTCCCTGCTCCTGGGCGTCCTTCGGTGTCTGGCCATTCCGGACGAGGCGGCGATGAAGGCTCCGGTCGTCTACGCCCCGGCGCTCCTCGTGTTGTTCGTGCAGGCGAGCCTGATTCGAGGGACGGGGGCGAGTCTCGGCAAGAGGCTCCTGGGAATCCGCGTCGTCCGAAGAGATGGCCGTCCAGCGGAGGTGTGGAGGATCGCCCTGCTGAGGAACGCGCTCCCGATTGCGCTCTGCGGCTACTGCGGGTGGTTCGGCCTCGTGGACGCGCTCTTCTGCGTTGGAGAGGACCGGCGGTGTCTTCACGACTGGATGGCCGGCACCCGCGTCGTGAAGGCCCCTCGCGCACAGCGCTCCTTCGCTGCGCGGCTCGTGACTGGCTGAAGCGCTGGGTTCGGAGTCCCTTCACCGCGAAGGGAGAATGAGAGGCGATGACATGGAGGGAGAGGTGAGGTCCGGGCGCCCCCGCTGGCTGGCTGGGCTCGTGTGCGCGGTGGTGGCGCTGTCGCTGGGGTGTGCCCGGCAGGCGTGGAGGCGGGACGACGTCATGACGTGGGAGGGCTGCTGCAAGGGGGCCGACGCGTGCCTTGCGCTCCTGCAGGAAGTCCACGGCCCAGACAGTGGGGAGCGATGGCTGCCGCCGGAGCAGCAGTGTGCTGCGTGGAAGCTGGGGCGAGAGGGGGAGGACGTCGTCCCCCGGCTGATTCCGCTTCTTTGCCATGGGGAGCGTCGGGTCCGCGGAGGTGCAGCACTCGCGCTGGCGTCGATGGAAGAGAAGGCCAGGCAGGCTGTGCCTGCGCTCCTCGAAGCCTATGAACGCGAGCCCGGTGGAATGGCTCTGCACGCGCTCTCCTCACTCGATGACGCGCGAGCAGCTCCAGCCATGGTGCGACACCTCATGGAGTCGCCCACGTCGACACTGGAGCACCTCGGGCCGAAATTGGTTCCGGTGCTGCTGGACGTGCTGGAGAACCCGGAATCGAGCTGGGAGGCGCTGGTGCGGGTGCGCTACGTGCTCGCCCGGCGCGCCTCCATGCTCACTGAGAATTTCGTCCCGCGCCTACGGACGCTCCTTGCGCGAGAGCTGGCGGAGCCCACTCTCCGGCGCCCGCCAGGGATGTCCTGCCCGGCAGCTCCAGCGCCAAGTTGCGAGGCCATCTTCGACGGGTGTACCCCGCGAGCGGCCTACGTGGCGTCGGTGTTGGCGGCCTACGAGCGCCAGGGGGCGAAGGCCGAGCCCGAGGTACTCCAGGGGCTACAACGGGCGGACGTGCGCCTCACGCCCGTGGCGCTGCAGGCGCTGGTGGCCTTCAACAGCCCTGCTGCGGTGCCCGAGGTCCTCCAGCAGCTCGCCGTGCTTGAATGCCGCGCCCGGGCCCTCGCGAGCCTCGCGTCCCTGGGGCCGGTGGCGCGGCCAGTCGCGACGGGGCCGCTGCTGCGCCTGCTGGCCACGGGGGAGGAGGGGTGGGAGCGCGCGCGGGCGGCGGAGACTCTTGGACGCGTGGGAGACCCAGCCGCTCTCGATGCGTTGCGCCAGGCGGTGTATGCGCCGCACAGCGAAGTTCAGGCCGCTGCTGTCCGGGCGCTGGGCAGCTCCACCTTCCGGGCCCATAGGGAAGAGTTGGAGCCGCTGTTCCATCAGGTGCTGACGACGCATGCCTCTCCTGTGGCGCGGAGCCACGCGAGGTGGGCCCTGCAGGCTCTCTCCGGTGATGAGGTGCAGCCGGCGTCGCCTTCTGAGCCCCCCAGTGTGCTTCCAGGGCGCGGCCCGGATTGGCAGATGTGCCAGAGCCCCACGTCCATCCATTTGCACTGGGACAAGCCGAAGGCGCCGTCACGAGAGGGGCCATGCGCGCACGTACCTGGAGCGGACTTCGCGTCCGTCCTCGAAGCCATGGGGGAGGCCTGCCTCGTCGGCCGGGACTCCGGGGAGTTTGGCGGCACGCTGGAAGTGCACGAGGCAGGGCGGGTGACGGTGCTGGAGGAACCACATGCCAACCCCCTGCTGGCCGTGCGGGTGCACGGCACCCTCGTGGTGGTGGAGGGACTCGCGCACCTGTTTGGTGGAGACGGGCGTCTGGTGCGTGTCGACGCGTCCGAGGGACGGTGGCGCGCCACGCCTTGGGTGGAACTCCCAGGCGCGCCGCTGGCACACGCGCTGGATGAGGCGGGGAGCCTCGTGGTGGGGACGACGAATCAGCGACTCGACGAAGTCTTCTGCGGCCGGGCTGGTGTGTCCGCGCCCGCCCACGTGCTGCGCGTCACGATGGACGGGCGCCTGACCCCCGTCGAACCGGACGGGCGGCCCTGACGTCACCGCGCAGGAAGGGCGCCCCTCCTGGGGCAGGAGGGGGCCTGGCGCGGACGGGGCCGCTTCAGGCGCGCCGCTTCCCCGAGCGGAACTCGCTGGCCCAGCGCTGGACGGTGGCCTTGGCGCGCTCCTGCTCCGAACTCGCGTTGGGTTGCCCGGCTGGCGTGGGCGCCCCAGGGCCGGCGGCGCCGTCCGCCCCCGTTGCCCCCTTCTTGCGCACCCACATGCGAGGGGCAGGGGTGACGGCGGGAGCCGGCGTAGCAGGCGCGGCGTCAGCCCTGGGCCTGCGCCCGCGCGGCAGGATGACTTCGGGGATGCTGTGGGGCGCGGCGTCCTCCACCCATGCGGCGTGCAGGCGCCCCGTGGCCAACATGAGGCGCCGCTTCTGGTAGTGCGCCCCGCAGTAGCCCTGGCTGCGGTGGGGGCGCTTGCAGCCGATGACGGCGCATGCCCTGGCTGTAGGCGTGGGAGGCGGGAGCGGAGGCCGGTGCTGTTGTTGCGCGGGAGGCGGGAGCGGGGGCCGGCGCTGCTGTTGCGTAGGGGGAGGACGCCTCGCGTCGGGGCCTGGGCGCTGGCTCGACACTTCCTGCTGGGGCTCCGGGGCGAGGCGCCTCGCCACCCCGGCCAGTCTCGCGACGAGGCTGGCGAGTGGGCGCGCCAACTCCTCATCAAGGGCGGAGCGGAAGGCCGACTCAAGAGAGCCCGTGGGCTTCGGAGCGGACGAGCGGAGCGGCTCCCTCGTGGAAGAGGATGTGCCGTGAGCCTTCGAAGCAGGAGTGCGTGGGATTTTGGGCATGTGTGGCTTTGCTCGCATTGCTGTGTATTCGGGGCGAATGCGCGTTGGGACGGCGGGTAATGATTACCATCCTCTGGGCATGTGTCGTAGTCGAGCAGTGCTTGAGTGGAGGAAGGGAGCGCCCGCCTCTGGTGACAATACGAAGCGACCTCACGGAAATGGTTGTTGGCATGCGTCGCCCGTCGAACTGGCACGTCGCGTGCTATGGGGAGTGCGGATGACGATGAGCGAGCGGGAGGCCCTCGCAGAAGCACTGCGGCGGGTGGAGGTGGCGTTGCAGCGAGCGTACGCGACAATGGACGGGAGTGCCGAATCGCGGACGCGGATGGCCAGGGCGAAGGCGGAGTACCGAACGGCAGAGGCCGCGGCGCTGCACGCGCTGGGCGCCGAGGATGCGTTGAGGCTCTGGTGGAGGCGAATGACTCGGCGTGCGCTCACGCCCCGGAGCAGGAAGCACTGCGGGAGTGGGTTACTCGCGGGGCGAGAGAGTTGCCCCTCCGCAGTGGCGAGCACCACGCATGAGGGGCGCGCCTCCTGGACGTGCGTGAACCATCAGGTGAAACAGGGCGCTTCGGCAGGCGGACGGGCCCGGGCCGCATGGGCATACCCTGAGAGGCATGCCATACCGGCCC
>NZ_JBKGHJ010000320.1:0-10326 GCF_046520365.1 Corallococcus sp. 4LFB | reverse complement strand
GAGCTGGAGGTGGGCGCGTTCGGCGCCGCCATGGTCGTCACGCCTCCCGTCGCCGCGCTCGGCACCTGGGGCATGGGCGAGGTCGCGTTCGGCGACAGCCAGGATCGCGGCCGCGCGTACCTGGGCGCGCTCGGCGGCGCGACGGTGGGGATGCTGCTGGGCATCGCCGCGCATGAGGGCCTGCGGCACCTGGCCGGCTCCAGCGAACGGCTGGACTTCCTGCGCCGCTACCTCGCGCTGTCGCTCATCGGCTCTGGCGCCACCGTTGGCTATCAGTGGAGCCGCACCCCCACTCCCAGGCATTGACGCGTCGTTTCGCCGCACCGGCGTTTCAATTTTCCTCCCGTGTGCGGCACCTCGGCGCCCCGCCCTCCGCGCCAGCGCCCGAGCCCGAGCCATTGGCGCTGGTGTTGTCAGTCCCCGTCCCTAGAGTGCTCCGTGCAGCGCAAACACCACGCAAGGAGACGACACCATGCAGGCTCGCAAGAACGTCCGTCGCATCGCCTTCGTCCTCGCCGCCGCCGCCACCGTGATGGGCCTGGGCATCGCCGCCACGCCGTCCTCCGCCGACGCGCAGGACTGCACGCCCACGTGTTTCAAGAACCCCATCACCGGGCAGATCACCTGTACGTACCCCTGCCCGTAGTCCCGGGCCGGCCACGACCGTGATGTAAAAAGGCCCCACCCGCTTCATGCCGGGTCGGGGCCTTCTTCCTGCCCGCGGCGCGCGTGCGCGCTACTCCGAGCGCATCGCCTCCACGGGGTCCAGCTTCGCCGCGCGCGCCGCCGGATAGATGCCGAAGAGCAGGCCCACCCCGCAGCTCATGACCAGCGACACCACCACGGACCACAGGGGGACCTCCGTGGGGAGGTTGATCATCCACCGGGCCAGGTGCGCCAGGCCCGCGCCCAGCGCCACGCCCACCGCGCCGCCCACCAGCGACAGCACCACCGCCTCCAGCGCGAACTGCGCGAGGATGCGGTAGCGCTTGGCGCCCAGCGCCTTGCGGATGCCAATCTCCCGCGTCCGCTCCGTCACGGCGACCAGCATGATGTTCAGGATGCCGATGCCGCCCACCAGCAGCGACAGGATGCACACGCCGAAGCTGGCGGCGGACACCGCGGAGGAGAGGTTGTTGAACATCTCCGTGGCGGAGGCGTTGTTGTAGAGGAAGAAGTCGTCCGGTTCGTGCGGCTTGAGCCCGTGGCGGCGGCGCATGAGCAGCGTCACTTCATCCTGGGCGCGCTGGAGGACCTCCGGGGACGTGGCCTGGATGCTGATGCGGAAGTCGCGCACGCCGAACATGGACGCGAACGTGGACAGGGGAATCATGGCCTGGTTGTCCTGGCTGCCGCCGCCCAGGAACCCGCCCCGGCGCTTGAGCGTGCCCACCACCTGGAAGGTGCGCCCCAGCATGCGGAACTCGCGGCCCAGGGGATCCAGCCCGGGCCACAGCGTGTCCGCCAGGTCCTTGCCAATCACCGCCACGCGCCGCCCGTCCACGAACTCCGCGTCGGTGAAGGGCCGGCCGGTGTCGAGGCTCACCGCGTTCGTGTAGAAGTACTCCGCCGTGCCCGCCCAGACGTTCACGTTGGGGCGCGACTCGCGCTCGGCGGTGGAGGCCTTCTGGCCGCCCTTGGAGTCCTCACCGGCCGCCCGCGCGATGGAGGGCTGCGAGCGGATGGCGTCCAGGTCCGCGTAGGTGAGGCGCGGCCGGCGCGCGAGCTCCGCGACGGACAGCTGGCCCTGGCCGAAGGGCAGCCGCTGCACCTGGAAGCAGTCGCTGCCCAGCTCCGACATCTGGTTGTTCACCTGGTTCTTGAGCCCCTCGATGAGGGACATCATGGACACCACGGTGGTGACGCCGATGACGATGCCCAGCAGCGTCAGGAAGGAGCGCAGGGGGTTGGAGCGGAACGTGCCGAACGCCAGCCGCACCGTGTCCCAGAAAGCCATCCACATGGTCAGGTCTCCCGCTCGCGCCTAGTCGTGGCGGAGCGCTTCCACGGGGTCCAGGTTCGCGGCGCGCGCCGCCGGCCAGATGCCGAACAGCAGGCCCACCACGGCGGAGAAGCCCACGCCCAGCACCACCGTCAGGGGCTGCACCGCCGCCGCCAGGGGCGTGAGGTAGTTCACCAGCCACGCGAGGGTCATGCCCACCGCGGTGCCCAGCGCGCCGCCCACCGCGGAGACGCTGGCCGCCTCCATGAGGAACTGGAGGATGATGGTGTGCTTGCGCGCGCCCAGCGCCCGGCGGACGCCGATCTCCCGCGTCCTTTCGCGCACGGACACCAGCATGATGTTCATGATGCCGATGCCGCCCACCAGCAGCGTGATGAGGCCCACGCCCGTGGCCGCGCCGTAGAGCGCGCCGGTGAGCTGCTTGTACATGTTGGCCAGCTGGTCCGGCCGGTTGATGGCGAAGTCGTCCGGCGCGCCGGGCTTGGTGTTGCGTTCGCGGCGCAGCGTCTCCGTGAGCCGGTCCTGCACGCGGGGCACGTTCTCCTGCTGGTCCACCGCGAGGACGAAGTTCACGTCGCGCTGGGTGCCGAAGTGCCCCTGGAACGCGGGGTACGGCAGCATCACCACCAGGTCCACGTTCTGGCCCAGCACGGTGCCGCGCTCCACGATGACGCCCGCGACGCGGTAGGGGCGGCGGTCCACGAGGATGCGGTGGCCCACGGGGTTGATGCCCGGGAAGAGCACCTTGCCCACCTCCGCGCCAATCACCACGACGGCGGAGCGGTTGTCCACGTCCGCCTGCGTGAGGAAGCGGCCCTGGCCCATCTCCACCGAGGACGTCATGGCGTAGTCCGGGCTGGTGCCCATGGTCTGCACGGAGGCGATCTTCCGGTTCTGGAAGGCCACCTCCGCGTTGACGAACATCATGGGGGCCACCGCGACCACGTGCTCGGAGGCGTTGCGCAGCGGGTTCGCCAGGTCCAGCGAGAGCGCCTTGCGGTTGCGGTACGCCCACCAGTCCCCGTTCATCACCCAGGGGAACTTGGACACCTGGAGCGTGTTGGAGCCAATCTTGTTGAGCTGGTCGGCGAAGGAGCTGTTCAGCCCCTGGATGATGCCGACGATGGCCAGCAGGGTGCACACGCCCACGCCGATACCCACCGTGGTGAGCACCGTCCGCAGCCGGTTGGAGCGCAGCGAGGTCAGCGCGATGCGCGCCCCCTCCCACACGTCGACCCGGAAGTTCACGAAACCACCCCTTCACGCTGGAAGCCGCGCGGCCTGGCGCACCGGGAAGGCTCCCCGGCGGCCGGGCCGCGTCAGCCACTCTACGCCCAGGAAGGCCGCCCATTGCACGCGCCTTCGCCGGGCGCCCGCTCCACGGCGGGGTTTCCCGGTTTCAGGGCAGCACGGTCACCGTGTCACCGGTCAGGCGCACCTTGACGGTGACCTCGTTGGGCAGCGCGTCCGCTTCGTCCACGATGTGGTTCTCATCCACGCCCACGCGCACGGTGTACTCGCCGTCCGGGGTGTCGGTGACGTCCAGCCACTGGCAGGGCAGGTCCGCGGTGTAGACGTCCGACCAGCCCGGCGAGATGCCCGTGCCCGGGTCGTACCAGGCGAACGGGGTGCCGTCCGCGCAGTACTGGGTGAAGTCGACCATGTAGAAGCCCTGCTTGCGCCCCACCGACAGCGAGTTTCCGGAGGCGTCCTTCAGGTCGTAGCCAGCGAAGTTCGTCAGGTGGTGGTGGTCGTGGCACTCGTCGTAGACGAAGAGGTCCGGCCGCTCCTCCGGCGAGGGCACCACCAGCGGGCCCGTGCCCAGGTTCATGATGGAGGTGGTGAAGCGCAGGAGGCGCCGCTCACCGCCCGCGGGCACGCAGCCCTCGCGCACCTCGCAGGAGTCCGCCGTGAAGGAGCGCCGCTCGATGTAGAGCGTGCGGGCGAGGACGTCCCGGTCCACCGTGAGGTCCGGCTTGCCGTTGACCGGATCCACCTGGAGGTTGCACGTCTTCGTCGGAGCCAGCGCGGGCGCGGGTTCCCCTGAGTCCGGCACCGCGCCGCCGCCGTACACCACCACCCGGCCCAGGGCGGCCGTGCCGCTGCCGCCCGAGGGCGTGCCGCTGAGTCCCGAGGACACGCCCACCACCAGGTCGTCGTACCCGTCCCCGTCCAGGTCGCCCGCGGAGGCCAGGCCCAGGTAGTCGGTGCCCATGGACGTCTGGGGGGCGAGCCGGTTGGCGCGCGGCCACGCCCAGACGGGCTCCAGCGGGCCGGACACGTTCGCGGTGGGGCGGAAGAGGTACGCGCGGCCCACGGCGCCGATGACGAAGTCGTGGCCCGTGCCACCCTCCACCATGGCGCCCACGGGGGCGACGGTCTTGCTGAAGGTGAGGAAGGACTGGCCGAAGAGGGGGAAGGCCGCGTCGTCCATGGGCTGCCAGGTGACCTGCGGCGCGTAGCCGGGGCTCGCGGCGTCGGACAGGTGCAGGCGCTGGCTGCCGTTCAGGAGCAGCAGCGCCTCCGAGCGGCCGTCTCCGTTCAGGTCGGCAGCGCGGCGAAGGACTCGGCCTGGCCCGTCCACACGGGCTGGGCCGTGAGCGGCCCTTCACAGACGCGAGCGCTGCCCGCCTTGCAGCCCAGGAAGAGCTCCACCGTGGAGTCGTTGTGGGTCACGGCCAGGTCCTGGACCCCGTCCCCGTCGGCGTCTCCCGCCGGGCTGGGGACGCCGGTCAACGTGCGCACGGCGGTGAAGGCCCCCTCCGGTGCCCCCGGCGTCGCCCGGTACACGGTGAGCTCCCCGGCGAGCGTGGAGACGGCGAGCTCGTCCTTCCCGTCCCCGTCCAGGTCCAAGAGCCGCGCGCCGCTGAAGCGGACGGTGGTGGAGTCCGGCGCGCGGAACACCGGCTGGGTCAACACCTGGGACAGGTCCGGTCCGCCCTTGAAGACGCTGACGCCGAAGGAGGTGGCGACGAGCACGTCCGCGTACGCGTCCCCGTCAAGGTCGCCCGTGCTCACCGTCATCTTGTAGCTGGAGGCGCGGGGGCTGGGGTGCACCCACGTCATGGTCGTGGTGACGGGCGTCGTCGAGAAGTCGCGCGCCTCGCCCGCGTACACCATCACGCGGCCGGGGTCCGTCATGGTGCTCGCGCAGGGCGCGGACGTCACCAGCAGGTCCTTGCGCCCATCGCCGTTGACGTCGCCCAGCGCCACGGTGCGGCCGAAGCACTCGTGGGGGTTCGTGCCGTCGCCGGTCACCTGCCAGCGCGGCGTCTCGGAGAGGGTGGGACTGACGGAGGTGCCGCCATCATCCCCCGGGCCCGCGTCCGGCGTGCCGGCATCGGGTGGGGGCTTCGGATCATCCTTGCAGCCTGTCAGGACCAGCAGCCCCACCACCGCGAAAGACCGCGCGAACCGCATCCGCATGTATCGCTCCCCGGGAATGAACCGGCCGGCCTTCCACCGGCCTCGTTCCTGTGCCCAAGGAGCCCCTTCGCCAGGAAACGATGCGCGCGGACTTCTTCGCGCCGCCTCAGGGCAGCACGGTCACGGTGTCCCCCTTCAGCCGCACCTTGACGGTGGCCTCGTTGGGCAGCGCGTCGAGCTCGTCGATGATGTGGTTCTCATCCACGCCCACGCGCACGGTGTAGTCGCCGTCCGGGGTGTCCGTGACGTCCAGCCACTGGCAGGCGGTGTCCGCGGTGTAGACGTCCGACCAGCCCGGGGAGATGCCCGTGCCCGGGTCGTACCAGGCGAACGGGGTGCCGTCCGCGCAGTACTGGGTGAAGTCGACCATGTAGAAGCCCTGCTTGCGCCCCACCGACAGCGAGTTTCCGGAGGCGTCCTTCAGGTCGTAGCCAGCGAAGTTCGTCAGGTGGTGGTGGTCGTGGCACTCGTCGTAGACGAAGAGGTCCGGCCGCTCCTCCGGCGAGGGCACCACCAGCGGGCCCGTGCCCAGGTTCATGATGGAGGTGGTGAAGCGCAGGAGGCGCCGCTCACCGCCCGCGGGCACGCAGCCCTCGCGCACCTCGCAGGAGTCCGCCGTGAAGGAGCGCCGCTCGATGTAGAGCGTGCGGGCGAGGACGTCCCGGTCCACCGTGAGGTCCGGCTTGCCGTTGACCGGATCCACCTGGAGGTTGCACGTCTTCGTCGGAGCCAGCGCGGGCGCGGGTTCCCCTGAGTCCGGCACCGCGCCGCCGCCGTACACCACCACCCGGCCCGGCGCGCGCGTGCCGTCGTTCTCCTGCGAGAGGCCCACCACCAGGTCGTCGAATCCGTCCCCGTCCAGGTCGCCGGGGCTCGCCACGCTGGGGAGGCTGAAGCCCAGCATCGTCTGGGGCAGCAGGCGGTTGGCGCGCGGCCACGCCCAGACGGGCTCCAGCGGGCCGGACACGTTCGCCGTGGGGCGGAAGAGGTACACGCGGCCCAGCGCGGTGAGGACGAAGTCGTGGCCCGTGCCGCCCTTGGCCATGGCGCCCACGGGGAGCGCCTGGACGGCCACGCTGGGGAAGGCCGGGTCGTCCATCAGCTGCCACGCGGGCGTGGCGGAGTAGCCCTGGACGGAGGCGTCCGACAGGTGCAGGCGCACGCTGCCCCTGAGCGATGCGATCAGCTCCGGACGGCCATCCCCGCTCAGGTCCGGAATGGACCTCATGCCCTCCGCCGTGCCCCTCCACACCGGCTGCGTGGTGAGCGGCCCATCACACGCGCGCGTGCTGTCCGCCTTGCATCCCAGGAAGAGGCCGTAGCTGTTCGCCTCGTCGAGCAGGGTGAGGAACAGGTCCTGGGCGCCGTCCCCGTCGGTGTCCCCCGCGGGCGACGCGTAGCCGGACAGCACGCGCACGTTGGTGAAGGGGGCCGTCCCGCCGGGCGTCGCGCGGTAGACCGTGGTGCTGCCGGAGAAGGTCGTGACGACCAGGTCGTCCAGCCCATCCCCGTCCAGGTCCAGCAGCCGCGCGCTGCCGAAGCGCAGGGTGCTGGAGTCCGGCGCGCGGAACACCGGCTGGGCGAACACCTGGGACAGGTCCGGCCCGCCCTTGAACACGCTGACGCCGTAGTAGCCCTTCACCACCACGTCCGCGTACGCGTCCCCGTCGATGTCGCCCGTGGCCACCGTCAGCTGGTAGCCCGACGTGCGCGGGCTGGGGTGCACCCAGGACAGCTTCGCCATGACGGGCGTCTTCGAGAAGGAGGACGCCTGCCTCGGGTACACCATCACGCGGCCGGGGTTCGTGGGGCCGCTCGTGCACGGCGGTGAGGCCACGAGCAGGTCCTGGAGGCCGTCGCCGTTGACGTCGCCCAGCGCCACGCTCCGGCCGAAGCACTCCTTCGGCTCCAGGCCGTCCCCCTCCACCTGCCAGCGCGGCGTCTCGGAGAGGGTGGGCCCGGCGGTGCCGGCGTCGCCCTGGGAGCCGCGTCGGCTCCGGCGTCCGGCGCTCCCGCGTCGGGCTGGGGCTTCGGGTCGCCCTTGCAGCCCGCCGTCAGGAACAGCGCTCCGGCGCAGGCCAGCGCTCCATGGATCCGCATGCGTCACTCCTCGGGCAGGACACGGCCGCGGGCCGGGCTCGTCCCGCCTTGAAGGGGCCGGAGGATAGGGCCGCGCGCCCAGGGCCTGGAAAGCCCTTGCCCCCTGACGCCTTCCGCGCGCCGCCATTCACGGGGGATTCCTGGAGACAGGGCAGCCAAGCAGGCGGGCATGGCCAGCCTCCACCGCCATCCCCAGATTCGCGCGGATGCATGCGCGCCATGGCTGAGACCGCCGCCGACACCGTCCCGCAGCCCCACGCCGCGCCGGCGTCCGAGCGGTTCAGCCGCGCCCAGAAGGCGTTCACGCTGGCGGGGGCGCTCCTGGGGCTGCTGCTGGCGGCGTTGGATCAGACCATCGTCGCCACGGCGGGGCCCACCATCCAGGCGGACCTCCACATCGCGCCGGAGCACTACCCGTGGCTCACCACCGCGTACCTGGTGGCCTCCACGATGATGGTGCCCGTGTGGGGCAAGCTGTCGGACCTGCTGGGCCGCCGCGCGGTGCTGGTGGCGGGCATCGCCGTGTTCCTCACCGGCAGCTTCCTGTGCGGCGCGTCCCGCTCCACGCTCGCGCTCGTCCTCTGCCGCGCGGTGCAGGGGCTGGGCAGCGCGGCCCTCTTCACCGGCTCCCTGGCGGTGGTGGCGGACCTCTTCCCCCCGCGCGACCGGGGCAAGTACCAGGGCCTGTTCGGCGCGGTGTTCGGCCTGTCCAGCGTCGTTGGCCCGCTGGCCGGCGGCTTCATCACCGACGCGCTGGGCTGGCACTGGGTGTTCTTCATCAACCTGCCGGTGGGCGCGCTCGCGCTGGCGCTCATCTTCCTGCGCATGCCGCCGCTCAAGCCGGAGGGCGTGCACGGCGGGAGGCTGGACCTCGCGGGCGCGGCGGCGCTGGCGGTGGGCGTGGTGCCGCTCTTGCTCGCGCTCAGCCTGGGCCATGGCGCGGCGACGCCCCGGGCGGGAGGGTTCGCGTGGGGCTCCGCGCCCATCCTGGGGCTGTTCGCGCTGTCGGCGGTGGGCCTGGGGCTCTTCGTGTGGCGGGAGCGCCACGCGAAGGAGCCGCTGCTGGAGCCGTCGCTGTTCCGCCTGCGCGCGTTCTCCGTGGGCAACGCGGCGGTGTTCACCATTGGCGCGGTGTTCCTGGCGTCCGTCACCTTCCTGCCGCTGTTCATGGTGAACGTGGTGGGGCTGTCCGCGACGCACTCCGGGCTGACGCTCACGCCGCTGACGCTGGGCGTGGTGGCGGGCAACGTGCTGTCCGGGCAGCTGGTGTCGCGGATGGGCCGCTACAAGGCGCTGATGGTGGGGGCGCTCTTGTTCCTCATGGGCGGCTTCGCGGTGATGGGCTTCACGCTGACGCCCGACTCCAGCCAGGCGGAGGTCACGGTGAAGATGGTGCTGGTGGGCCTGGGCCTGGGCCCGTCCATCCCGCTCTACACCGTGGCGGTGCAGAACGCCGTGCCGCAGCGGCGCATTGGCGTGGCCACGTCCGCGACCACGTTCTTCCGGCAGCTGGGCATGACGGTGGGCGTGGCGCTGCTGGGCACCGTGTTCGCGGGCACGCTGGGCCGGGAGCTGCACGCGCGCACGCGGCAGGCCACGCGCGGACTGCCCCCGGACGTGCAACGGGAGCTGCGCGCGTCCGCGCCGGGAGGTCTGGGCGGCGAGGCGCGCCGCAGGGCCAGCGGTTCCAGCCGGAGCAGGTGAAGGCGAGGCTGAGGGAGGGCTTCGAGGAGGAACGGCGGCAGGCCCTGCGGGAAGGACCCGAGGCCCGCGCGCGCGTGGACGCGGACGAGGCCCGCGCGCTGTCCACCGTGGACCACGTGGAGCGCGCGCTCAAGGAGTCCTTCACCCGCGCGACGATGGCGGTGTACCGCTTCGCCATCCTCGTAGCGCTGGCGGCCCTGTTCGTCACGCTGCTGCTTCCGGAGCTGCCGCTCCGCGAGGGCGGGCCGCGCAAGGCCCCGGCGGAGGCGTAGCGCCCCCGCCTTCCGCATCGCCGCGCGGGGCGGCTTCCGCCCGGGCGCCCTACTTCTTCCCCGGCGGCGTCACGTCCGCCTCCGGCGCGGTGGGACGCGCGAGCGTGCCCGGCGCCTCCGCCAGCGCGTACGCCATCCACGTCACCGCCGCGGTGCTGCGCGACAGGTCCTGCGGGTCCACCTTGTCCAGCGTGTCCGCCATGGAGTGGTGCACGTCGAAGTAGCGGCTGCTGTCCACGCGCACGCCCACGAAGGGCACGTGCGCGGGCTCCATGGGGCTCAAGTCCGCGCCCGTCGCGTGCCCCACCAGGAACTGGGCCGCGCCCAGCCCCTCCAGCGGCGCCATCCACGGCCGCAGCAGCGCCTCACCGCCCGGCCCCGCGTGCAGGCTCACGCCCAGGGGCCGCCCGCCGCCCGCGTCCATCTCGATGGCGGCCACGTGCCTGGGCAGCTCCTTCGCGTGCGCCTCCGCGTACGCGCGGCCTCCGCGCAGGCCGTTCTCCTCGTTCATGAAGAGCACCACGCGCACCGTGCGCCGGGGCGCCTGGGCAGCTTCGCGATGAGCCGCGCGGCCTCCATCACCATCACCACGCCCGCGCCGTCGTCGTGCGCGCCCGTGCCCACGTCCCACGAGTCCAGGTGCGCGCCCAGCAGCACCACCTCGTCCGGCTTCTCGCGGCCCCGCACCTCCGCCACCACGTTGGACGAGTCCGCCTCCGGCAGCTCCGAGCACCCCAGCACCAGCCGCACCTTCACCGCCCCGCCCTGGAGCATCCGGTGCAGCGTCAGCGCGTCCTCCACGGACACCGCCGCCGCGGGCAGGCGCGGGCCGCCCTCTTCGAAGCGCGTGGCCCCGGTGTG
>NZ_JBKGHJ010000031.1:0-32003 GCF_046520365.1 Corallococcus sp. 4LFB | reverse complement strand
CGCCGTGACTCACCAGCACCGTCACCGCGAGCACGAAGATGCGCGCCACCTCCGGCCCCAGGGCCTGCGCGAAGGCTTCCGCCGCCTCCTCCAACTCCTGGAACGTCTGTGCCCTGTCCGTCGCCGCCTTCAGCGCACCGCACGCCCGCACCACCGCGAGGAACGACTGCACGCCCACGTACGCCAGGAACACAGCGGCAATTACCGCCGCGGCCTTGGTGAACACGGGCTCCGGCGCCGCCGCCAGCACCACCCAGGAGGCAATCGCTCCCGACACCACGGACACGAAGAACGCCGGGTTCAGCGTGTCCTCCAGTGCGTCCCCAATGCTCGCGCGCAACGGCTCCAGCGACATGCCCACCGCGAGCGTCAGCCGGTCCAGCTCGCCGAAGCCCGCCCCGTCCTCCAGCAACGACAGACAATCCCCCGGAGCCTCGTGCGCCCGGCACCACCGCCCGTACCGGTCCCGCAGCATGAACCCGAGCCCCCGGTCCAGCTCCGCGCCCTGCCTCGCCACCGCGCGCACCACCCTCGACGGCCGCACCGTCAGCGGCACGTCCAGCACCAGCCGCGTCAGCGCCTCCTCGAACTCCCGCGCGCTGACCGGCACCCGCCGGTCCCACGTCGCCGGCGCATACGTCCGAGTCCTCTCCTCCGTGCGCAGCCGCACCGTGGGTCCGCTGGCGCAGCCCACCCAGAACACCCACAGCAGCAACCAGCAGCCAGCCCGTCCCCACGATTTCGTGCCCACGGCGTGTCATCTACACTGTTCCGAGGACCCCACGCGCCTCCCCGGTCCTCGGAGCCAGGATGACGTCGATTTCGGATGAGACCCATGAGCGCATCACCGACCTCTGCGCCCAGGGAGACGCGTCCGCCGGCGACGACGACTTCGAGCAGGCCTTGAAACACTTCAAGGCCGCCCTCGCCTTGATTCCGGAACCCACCCGCGACCATCAGCAGAACACCTGGGTGCGCGCCGCCATCGGCGACATGTACTTCCAGCTCGAGCGCTTCGAGGACTGCTTCAAGCACTTCGTGGAAGCCGTCCATTCGCCGGGCGGACTCGGCAATCCCTTCATCCACCTGCGGCTCGGCCAGAGCGCCCTGGAGCTGGGAGACGAAGCCCGCGCGGCCGACGAGCTGGCTCGCGCCTATATGGGCGGAGGCGAGGAGATCTTCGACAGCGAGGATGCGAAGTACCTGGAGTTCATCCAGTCCCGCCTGAAGCCACCCGAGGACGCCTGAGGCGCTGGGAGCCCGAGCGCCGGGCTCCCCGCTCGACCCGGCACCTCACGGACGTGGGGCGTGCACACCCTGAGGCGTGCAATCACTCGCGCGGAGGCGCCGATGACACGCCAGCAGCCGAACCCCACGACGCCCTCAGCCAAGGCTCCAAGCGCCGGCCGTCCCTTCTTCCCCGAGGGCTTCCGCGAAGGCGACGAGGACGTCAACGGCACGCGGATCCACTTCGTCATCGGAGGCAAGGGCAGCCCCGTCCTGCTGCTGCACGGCTACACGCAGACGCACCTCATGTGGTGGCGCCTGGCGCCGGAGCTCGCGAAGCAGCACACCGTGCTCATCCCGGACCTGCGAGGCGCCGGTGCCTCGGCTGCCCCCGCGCAGGGCTACGACAAGGAGACGATGGCCCGCGACATGCGCGCACTGGTGAAGAAGCTCGGCTTCGACAAGGTCTCCGTCGTGGGCCACGACATCGGCCTGATGGTCGCCTACGCCTACGCCGCCCTGTTCCCCGACGAGGTCGAACGCCTGGCCCTCCTGGACGCGTTCCTGCCGGGAATCGAGCCCTGGTCCGACCAGGTCATGAGCAGCCTGGCCGTGTGGCACTTCACCTTCAACGGCCCCACCGCGGAGAAGCTGGTGCAGGGACGTGAGCGCATCTACTTCGACCACTTCTGGACCGACTTCGCCGCCAATTCCCAGGCGGTCGGCGAAGCGGAGCGGCAGGCGTACACGGAGGCCTACGCGGCCCCAGGCCGGCTCCATTCGACGTGGGGCTACTTCCAGGCGCTGGAGCAGGACAAGAAGGACTTCCGGGAGCTGGCCCGGAACAAGCTCCCCATGCCCGTGATGGTCATTGGCGGTGACAAGTCCATGGGCGAACCCCTCGTCGCACAGGCGCGTGCGGTGGCGGCCCAGGTCGAACCCCACATCCTCCGGGACACCGGCCACTGGGTGACCGAGGAGCGCCCGGAAGAGGTCCGCCAACTGCTCGGCGGCTTCCTCCGGGCATGACGCCTGGACTCCAGACACGCTTCAGGCCCCGAAGCCTCCCAGCGCCGTGCGGCTGAAGCTGGCCGCACCCTGGCTGACGCGCACGGCGGACTGGCTGAACACCTGGAACGCGGCGCGGATCTCCTGGGCGCTCTGTCCCGGCGTCAGGATCCAGCGGTCCGCGATGCCCATCTCCTGGAACACGCGCCGGAAGTCCGTCACGCCGTCGTCAATGCCCATCGCCGCGACGATGTGGTTCTCCACCCGGTGCAGGTCCTTCACCAGCGCGGCCACGTCCTTCGCGCGCGCCTTCCGCGAGCCCGCGTCCGCGCCGTCGGTAATCAGCAGCGTCACCGTGCGCACCGGCACCCCGTTGCCGCTGAACTCCTGCGCCTTCGCCAGCACCGTGCCCAGCAGCACCACCGCCTGGTCGTACAGCGGCGTCCCCATATCCGCCGAGTAGTTCCCCGAGTGCATCCGCACCACGTCCTCCAGCGGCCGGAAGGGATTGAGCACGTGCCCGTTCAGGTAGCGCGTGTGGAACAGCACGCCGTCCTTCTGCTGGCTCGCCAGCAGCGCATCCAGCACCAGGTTGTGCCCGTCGCACACCGTCTTCGTGTGCCCGGCGTGCGAGATGCTCCCGGAGTCATCCGGCATCACCGTCACCAGCACCACCTCGCTGGCCTGCACGTCGTCCACGTGGATGCCCAGGCCCGCTTGAATCTGCGCTCCCAGGTCCACCACCGTGAGCGTCTGCAACCCCGCGGGGCTGAGGATGCCCTCCGCGTACGCGTCCTCGAAGAGCTTCGTGACACCCGTCCCGTTCGCCTTGCTCATGTCCGTGTCTCCCTTCGTGTGAGTGCCAAAGCCAGCCGTCACGCCAGGTGCAGGTCCGGCCAGCTCGCCAGCGGATCCGTCGACTTCACCAGGTGCATGCCCGCGTCCGCGAAGCGCTTGAGCGCCGCGTCCGCCTGCGGCGTGAAGTCCGCCGCGAAGCCGCCCTTGCCGTCCGGCACCGTCACCGACGACATGCAGTCCGTCAGCAGGTACACCTTGCGAGCCAGCGCCGCGTCCTGCGCGACGATCTCCCCCAGCAGGTCGTCGATGCTGCTCTTCACGCAGTGGCTGGCGGCCTGCCCGCCAATCACCACCGCGTCCGACGTGAGCAGCGTCTTCAGGAACTGGGTGTTGCGCTGCGCGAGCGGCTGGCCGTCATGCCGCATCAGCACCTCCGGCCGCATCACCGAGTAGTTCTCCGTCAGCGGGTTGCCGCCCTTCACCTCCACCCACGACTGCATGCCGCGCGCGTACGAGTGGAACAGCCGCGCCTCCTGCACCACCCCCGACAGCGCGTGCCCGTCGCTGCCCAGCAGGCAGTGCGGCGGCCACAGGTAGAGCGTGTACTTGCCCGCGCGCTCCAGCTCCTCGCAGTAGAACTTCACCTGCTTGAGCAGCCACGGGTAGTTGCCGCCGCACAGCCACTTCGCCATCGCCGGGTTCGGCCGGGCCTGGCCGCGTTCAATCTGCTCGCGAGTCACTTCACGGTACGGCTGGAGCGGCTGGTCGTCCTGGTCCACCCAGAACGACGGGAAGAAGATTTGATAGGCGAAGTGCGTATCCAGCGTCGCGGTGACGTTCGTCAGCGTCCCCAGGTTCCGGTAGATGAACTCCGCGATGCGGCGGTTGTCGTCGATGGCGCCCCGGCCACTCCGCCCCGCCACGTACAGCGAGCCGTCCGGGAAGCAGAAGTCCTTCTGCACGTCGATGAGCAGCAGGTGCAGGTTGAAGCGGTCCGTGGCCGCCGCCGTCACGCCCTGCGAGGCCTTCCACGCCCCGGCGTCCCGCTGGAGCTTCCCGGCGTTCGGGCCGTAGCCGTACTCCGCCGCGTGGTTGGCATTGTAGAACCCGGGCAGCGGCAGTTCCTTCGCATTCGCCTTCGTCATGTCCATCCCCCTGTCTGTGTTTCAGCTCATCCGCAACACGGTGAGGTCCTGAGCCCCCACCACCGTCAATCCCTCTCGCGACAGCAGCAGCCCTCGGCCCGCGTCCACGAACGGCTCCGCGTCCGGGAACTCACGCACCGCCTCCAGCCGCCCCAGCCGGTGCTCCACGCGCGTCAGCCCCGCGTCCGTGGCGCAGAAGAGCGCGCCCCCCACCGCGCACTTCCCCCGCAGCGTCCCCAGCCACGAGCCGTCCCCCGCGTCGGCCCGGGCGCTCGCGCGCACCGCCCCGTCCGGCCCCAGCAGCACCGCGTGGTGCACCGTGCGGCCGCCGGCCTCCTCCGCGAGCAGCAGCCACACCGTGTCCCCGTCGAACACGGCCTCCGCGTCCAGCAGCTGCCCCGAAGGCCACGGCAGCGCGAGCCCGTCCCTCAAGCCCTTGCGCTCCACGCTGAACAGGAAGGCCCCCCTCAGCCCCGCCGCGCGGTGGAACCCAGGCCGAACCGGGGCCCCACGAACAGCCGCGTCTGTCCTTGCAGCACGTCGCCCCACCGCTCGGGACCGTACGTCCCGTCCCGCCACAGCCCGCCGTCCACCGCCCAGAACCGGTGGCTGGCATTGGCCGCGAACACCGGCCGGTTTTCACAGACGTCCACGCCCAGGAACTCCGGCCTCCGGCCCGGGGTGAACACCGCCACGCGCCCGCCCTGCCCCAGCAGCGAGACGTCCCCCTGCACCGCCCAGCGCAGCGACGGATCCAGCGCGCCCTGCATCACCGTGCGGCCGTCCTCGCGGCGGTACGCGCCGTCCGCGTGGTAGACGAAGCGCACCGTCCCGTCCTCCGCGCTCGCATGCACCAGCACGCCGCGCGTCGTGAACTTCCGCTTCGCCGTCACCTGCCCGCGCACCGCCGACACCGGCGTGGCCGCCACCGTCGCGTTCGGCTGACACGTGGGGCACGAGGCCCGCGCATGCTCCAGGCCGCACGACGCGCACACCGAGAAGCGAAGCCCCTCCAGCACGGGCAACGGGAACGCGCCGCGCCGGTCCTCCACGAACACCTGGTGGAACAGGTGCAGCACTTCATCCGGCAGCGAGGCCCGGGGCAGCGCGGGCTTCGGGTACTGCACGTCCGGGTGGAACACGGTGACACGCTGGAGCAGCCGCCCCACCGCGTTCAGCCGGGCCCCCTGCGCCTTCGGCTTGTGGATGCCGCCCTGCGGCCCACGCACAGCAGCGACTGCATCACGGTGACGGCGAAGGCATACCAATCACTCTCCACCGTCGCAGGCCGAGCGGGCGTCAGCGCCTGCGCGCCCGCGTCCAGCCGCAGCGGGTCCAGGAACTTCTCCGTGAACACCGGGCAGAGGAAGGGCCCGAACTGGAAGCTGTCCGCGTCGATGAGGTACGCGTCCGTGCCCACCGTCAGCACGTTCAGGTCGTTGAAGTCCCCCACCACCACGCCGCCCGCGTGCACCGCCCCCAGCACGCGGTGCAGCCCCGCCAGCACCGTCACCGCGTCCGCGGCCTTGCCCCCCGCGCGCCGGAACGCCGGCTCGCTCCAGCGGCGCAGCGGCTCCACGCCGTCCAGCTTGCGCATCGCATAGCCCAGCACCTCCACGCCCTTCTTGTCCGTGGCCAGGGCCTGCGGCGTCACCACGCGCGCCGGCAGGCCCGTGGGGAACGCGCGCAGCTTCCGCTGGTGCTCCGCGAGCCGCGCCTTCGCGGCGGCCTGCTCGGGCACGAGGCCCAGGTAGTCCGGGTGCTCGGGCCGCTTGAAGACCTTGAGGGCGCGGCCATCGCCCAGGTCATACACATCCGCCTCGCCGCCCTTGCCCAGCGCGCGCTGTGGATCCAACCGGACCTTCTTCCCCTCCAGCCAGACGTCCATGGCCTCACGCCCTCCCCATCCGGCGGCGCAGCACCACCAGCGTGGTGTCGTCCGTCAGCAGCCCCGGCGCGCGCAAGAGCCGCCGCTCCGCGAAGTCCGCGCGCACCGACTCGCGGTTGAGCTGCGCCAGCCGCCGTCGCACCGCGTCCGGGTTCGTGAAGTAGCGGTCCTCCGTCCAGAACCGCGACAGCGGGCCCACCGGCTCGTCGCGCTCCGGCAGCCGTGCCTGCGCGAGCCCCAAGAGGTCCCCCACCCCATCCGTGCCCACCAGCAGCGCGTGCACGTCGTCCGTGGGCAGCAGCGCCCGGGGCACCAGCGGCACGTCCTCGCCGCGCAGCAGCGCATACGCGAGATACGGCGGCGCGTTGCCCGGGAACGGCCCCAGCGCGTGAACCTCACCGTTGAGCATCCACACCCCGTCCCCCGACGAGAAGACGAGCGTGTGAGCCGGCGTCATCACCGCCCCCACCAGCGTGAAGAGCAGGTCCCCCAGCACGTCCCGCCCCAGCGTGGACGCAAGGCCCTCCATCAGCGCCAGCACGTCCCCGCGCAGCCCCGGAAGGAAGTCCGGCCCGTCCACCGCCTCGCCCGCGCCAGCCTCGCATGGGCCGCCTGCGCCAGCCGCCGCACCCCCAGCTGCGCCCCCAATTCGCTGCACGGCTGGCTGCCACACCCATCCGCCACCACCACCACCAGCCCGTGCTCGCTCTCCCGGACGCAGGCGGCGTCCTGGTTGTTGCGTCCCGAGCGCGCGTGCTCCCGGCCCTGCACCGAACCCACCGCGACGTCGAAGGGCAGCGTGGACATGGCTCTCCCGTGGCCCTCGAAGGGCACGCACGACACAGAACCTGCTGGCGAGTGGACGGCCCCGCGCCGCCCGACTTCGTGTACCTACGACACCAACATAGTGTCCATATGACACGAAATCAAGGCGACGTGGGACAACCTGTCAGCGGAGGGCCTGGGAGCTGGCGGGAGGTGTGGGGCCTACAGCTCGAAGTTGAAGCCGGCCTTCTCGAGCTGTTTGTACTTCTTGTGGTCGAACCGGTAGAGGCGCGCGGCGCGGTGGGAGACGTCCTGCTCCACCTCGTCCAGCTCCTCCAGCAGGTCCATGGCGAGGATCTTCTTGCGGAAGTTGCGCTTGTCGAGCTCGCGCTCCAGCACCGTCTCGTACAGCCGCTGGAGCTGCGACAGCGTGAACTTGGGCGGCAGCAGCTCGAAGCCGATGGGCTGGTAGCGCACCTTGCCCTTGAGCCGCTGCAGCGCGGTGGCGAGCACGTCCGCGTGGTCGAACGCGAGCTTCGGCGTGTCCCAGACGGAGAACCACGCCGCCTCGCGCGCGTCGGTGGACGCATGGAGGTGGTGCGCGGACAGCTTCACCAGCGCGAAGTACGCCACGGTGATGACGCGGCCCCGGGGATCGCGGTCCGGAGCACCGAACGTGTAGAGCTGCTCCAGGTGGCTGGTGCGCAGGCCCGCCTCCTCATCCAGCTCGCGGCGCGCGGCGTCCTCCAGGGACTCCTCCATGCGCACGAAGCCGCCGGGCAGCGCCCACTGGCCCTGGAATGGCTCCACGCCGCGCTGGATGAGCAGCACCTTGAGGTCATCCTCGTCCAACCCGAAGACGACGCAGTCCACCGTCACCGCCGGGCGCGGGTACTTGTAGGTGTGGCTCATGGGGAAACCCTCCGGCCGGCATCGTGTCCAGAGGACACGGTGCCGGCAAGGGGTCTGTTCAGGACGCCGCGCGCGGCAGCAGCTTGAAGGCCACCTGCCGCCCCTGGCCGCCCTTCACCGCCAGGTGGATCCACAGCACGGCCAGGTGCTCCAGCAGGCTCGCGTTGCGCAGCGGGCCGCAGTCCACGGGCTGGAAGCCCGCCTGCTTCGCGATGGCGGCCACGGTGTCCTTCGCCGCCGCGTCGTCACCGGCCAGCTGCACGTCCACCGCCATGCCCGACAGCGCCGGGTCGCCGTGGAACTCCGCGCCAAAGGTGTTGAACGCCTTCACCCAGCGCGCGCCCGGGACCGCCTTCGCCAGCGCCGCGGTGAGGGAGCCCTCGGGGACCGGGACCAGGGTGGGGCCGCTCGCGTCGAAGACCACCGGGTTGTTGCAGTCCACGGCCACCTTGCCCGTCAGGTCCCCCGCGTCCCGCGCGGCGGCGACGGCGGCCGTGGCGGGCACCGCGAAGAACACCACGTCCGCCCAGGCCGCCACCTCCCGCACGCTGCCCGCCTGGGCCTGGCCACCGCACCGCTCCAGCAGGGCCTTCACGTCCGAGCCAGGCCGGACCCCGAAGCGCACCGGGAACCTGCTCCGCGCCAGCCGCACGCCCAGGTTCCCGCCCACGTTGCCCACGCCAATGATTGCAATCTTCACGTCCGCCATGACCTGCCTCCGCGTGTCCGTCCGTCAGTGTCCCAGGGCCTGGATGACGAGCCGCGCCGTCTCCCGCCCCGAATTCTGCTGCTGCCCGGTGATGAGCTGGCCGTCGCGCACGGCGAACGGCTTCCAGGCCCCCGCGCGCACGAAGTTGGCGCCCCGCTCGCGAGCGACGTCCTCGATGCGGAAGGGCATCACCTTGCGCCCCACCAGCTGGTCGGCCGCATCCTCCTCCACGTTGGCGAAGCCCGTCAGGGTCCGGCCCTCCAGCAGCGGCCGTCCATCCGACAGCGTCACGTCCAGCAGCGCCGCCGTGCCGTGGCAGAGCGCGGCGGTGACCTTGCCCGCCTCCAGGAAGCCGCGCAGCAGGCCCTGCAGCACGCGGTCCTCGCGGAAGGTGAACATGGGGGACTGCCCCCCGCAGACGAGGATGGCGTCGAAGTCCTCCACCCGCACGCCGGACAGCTTGCGCGTCGTCTCCAGCAGGGCCGCGTGCCGGGGGCTGCCCAGGAAGCCCAGGCTGAGGAGGTCGTGCGCGGAGTAGCCGCTGGGGTCGCGCGGGTCGCTCAGCGCGTCGGGCGTCACCCGGCCGCCCTGGGGACTGGCCAGCTCCACCGCGTAGCCGGCCTCCGTCATCTCCATGTACGGGTGCACCAGCTCCGACGCCCAGAAGCCCACCGGCCCTCCCAGCGTGGTGGAGACGGCGGGGTTGGCCACGACCATCAACACCCGCTTCCGGGAGGACACCTTCGCCTGGGAACCCTGCTCTTGCATCGTCCGCTCCTGTCGCCTGGGCCGGGAGCGTCACGCCCCGGGCCTCTCGTGGACGGCAAGATGCGGTGGGGAGCGGGTTTCATGCCAGTGAATCCCCTGCAAGGTTATGTTTCGCCGCATGAAACTGGCGTCGGTGGACCTGAACCTGCTGGTGGCCCTGGAGGCGCTCCTGCGCGAGGGCAGCGTGACGAAGGCGGGGCTCAGCATGGGGCTGAGCACCCCGGCCATGAGCCACGCCCTGGCGCGGCTGCGCACGCAGCTGGACGACCCGCTGCTGGTGCGCGCGGGCCGGGGCATGGTGCTGACGCCGCGCGCGGTGGCGCTGCGGCCCCGGCTGCAGGCGCTGCTGTCGGAGGTGGGCACGGTGCTGTCGCCCGCGCGCACGTTCGAGCCCGCGCGGCTGGAGCGCACCTTCCGCATCCACGCCACGGACCACGTGCTGACAGTGCTGGGCACGGCGCTGGACCGGCTGGTGCGGCGCGAAGCCCCCGCGGTGACGCTCCAGTTCCTGCCCAACTCGCCGGACGACGGCGCGATGCTGCGCGAGGGCAGCATCGACCTGGCGGTGGGCGTCTACGTGGACCTGCCGCCGGAGCTGCGCACGCGCAAGCTGTTCACCGACCGCTTCGTGTGCGTGGTGCGAAGGGACCACCCCACGGTGAGGCGCACGCTGACGCTGGAGCAGTTCCTCGCGCTGGAGCACCTGCAGGTGGCCCCGCGCGGCAGGCCCGGCGGCTACGTGGACACGGTGCTGGCGGTGCGCAACCAGCGCCGGCGCGTCGCGCGCGCGGTGCCGTACTTCCTGGCGGGGCTTCAACTGGTGGAGGCGTCCGACTACGTCCTCACCATCTCCGAACGGGTGGCGAAGGCGGTGGCGCCCCGGCTGAAGCTCAAGCTGCTGCCGCCGCCGCTGCCCCTGGAGCCCTACACCCTCACGCTGCTGTGGCACCCGCGCGAGGACGCCGACCCCGCGCACCGCTGGCTGCGCGACGTGTTCGTCCGGGCCGCGCGCGCCGCCGCGCCGTGAGGGGCCCTCCCCGCGTCAGACCGCGACGAGCCGGCCCAGGCGGCGCCAGTCGACCAGCTGGACGTTCTCCTCCGCCAGGTCGAACTCCAGCGAGCGGCGCATGCCCAGCACGTCGCCGCCCATCTGGAAGGGCACGTCGCGGTCGAAGTCCATCCGCAGGCGCTCCACGAAGAAGTCGTGCATGCGCGGCATGGGGTGCTCGCCGCGCCACAGGCGGAACATGTTGCGCGTGGCCTCCATCACGCCCGCGCCGTACACGCGCACCGACAGCCGGTGCGGCACCGCCTGCGCGAACGGGAACGCCTTGAAGCCGAAGCCCCACTCCGGCGTCGTCGCCGCGCCCGCCACGCCCGCGGGGCCCTGGTACAGGAGCTGCCCCGCGCCGCCGTTGGGCACCGGCCGCACCGCGCCCGTCGCGTCGACGGTCAGCGCGGACGCGCCCAGGTTGTAGACGGAGACATTCGGGTTGCCCTCGCCGAACAAGTGGCGCGGCACCGTGCGCGTGAACATGGCGCCCAGGTAGCCGCGCAGCCCGGACTGCGACTTCTTCAGCGGCCCCGCGGCGGCGAGCTGGTTCTTGAAGTCCTGAATCATCTCCGCGTCCCAGCCCGTGCCCGCGAAGGGCGCCACCCGGCCCTCCACCCGCACCAGGGAGAAGGGACGCAGGGGCGGCAGGCGCTCGCCGTACGCGGCGATCTGCTTCAGGGCCACCTGGGGGCGCGGCGCGCCGGTGACGCGGGCCCAGGCGTTGCCCGTGCCCAAAGGCAGCACGCCAATGGCCGGCAGGGCCACGCCCTGGGAGCGCAGCTCGTTGAGCAGGCCCGTGATGGTGCCGTCCCCGCCGCCCGCCAGCAGCAGGCTGGGCGGGTCATGACGGAGCTGGTCCACCCACTCCCGCGCCTCTTCCAGGGAACGGGTCAGGGCCACCCGGGCCCGGGGGAGCAGGTCCCTGACGAGCCCGCCCATCCCTTCGGTCCCTTTACGCGCACGCAGATTGACGAGAACGGCGATGTTCATGGCGGGCGCGACTCTTCCCCAGGTCATGTCATGGCCCCGTCACGAAAAGCGCCCCCGGCATGGGGACGCCCCTTGGGAACATGGTCATCACGCCCCCAGGGCGTGGGCGAGCCGCGCCTCCAGGTGACGCTCGGCCGCACGCCGGCGCAGCGTCACCGCCGCGGCGGCCAGCCCGCCCGCCACCAGCAACCGCCGCAGCCATGTTTTTCCGGTGCCATGGTAACCACCCGACGCCGTGTCCCCCTCCGCCATGGGCTGGAAGACGTTGCCGGGCGTGGGGCCCTGCCGCTCGTCCTTGAAGTGCAGCACGTCCGTGCCGGACTTATGGTGCGCTCGAACGTGCGGGGGAGCAGGCCGTGCATCGCCGCGAAGCTCTTCCCGGCGGGGCCGACAATCACCTCGTCCTGCGGGTGGCGCAGCACGCGGAGGATGGTGCGGGCCACGCGCTCCGGCGTGTAGACGGGCTCCACCGGGCGGATGCGCCAGCCGGTGTAGTTGGCGGTGTGGCGCCACAGGGGCGTGTCGATGGCGGCGGGCATCACCGTGCACACGTCGATGCCCGTCTCCAGCAGCTCCTGGCGCAGCGACGCGGAGAAGCCGCGCACCGCGAACTTGGAGGCCACGTAGGCGCTCAGGTACGGCGCGGGCACGGCGCCAAAGGTGGAGGACACGTTGACGAGCGTCCCGTAGCCCTGGCGGCGGAACCGCGCCAGCGCCACCCTCGCGCCGCTCACGGTGCCAAAGAAGTTGGTCTCCATGAGCTGGCGGAACGCCTCGTCCGGCGTCTCCTCCAGGCTGCCCAGCATGTAGACGCCCGCGTTGTTCACCCAGCCGTCGAAGTGGCCGAAGGCACCCACCGCGGCTTCCGCCAGCTTCTTCACGGCCCCGGCGTCCGCCACGTCCGTGGGCACCACCAGGGCCTGGACGCCGTGGGACTCGCACTCGGCCGCCAGCGCTTCCAGCGGGTCCTCCCGGCGCGCGGCGAGGACCACGTGGGTGCCCTTCTTCGCCAGCAGCAACGCCGTGGCCCGGCCGATGCCGCTGGAGGCGCCCGTGATGACGATGACCTTCTTCTTCCAGATGCGATCCATGGAGTGGGGTCCTTGTGGCTGGCTCGACGGCCCCCCGGGGCCCGAGCGTTCAAGAGCGTCGGTGGGCGCCTCGACCATGACGCCGCACGTCGGAGAAGGTGGGGACGGCCCCGACGTCCTACCCGGGCCAGCGGTGACTCACCTGGAGGGCAGCCAGCGAGGCAGGGGGCCCGGAATCCGGACGGAGGTCCACATGCGGGACCGGGGCACAGGGGCCAGGGGGGCGCTGGCCTGGAGGGTGGACAGTCCGGTAGAGCACGGAACGCGGCCTGCATCGCCGGTCCGGCCATCCCTTCCACACCCACGAGACCATGCCCTTCCGACCGAAGCCGTCCGCGTTCGCGCTGCTGCTGTGCCTGCTGTGCGCCACCGCCCCGGAGGCCGCGCCCCACCGGCTGGTGGTCTCCAGCGGAGACTGCCGGGACGCGGAGCTGAGCGGCCAGTCCAAGGCGTTCTACGACGCCCTGCGCGCCCGCCCCGAGCAGCGCGTGCTGAGGGCGCCCGAGTTCGCCGAGCGCCTCTTCCCCGCGTCCTCGCGCTCCTTCGAGGACCTCCAGCGCCAGCTGGACGCCGCGCAGGACCAGTTCTACGAGGGCCGCAACGCCCGCGCGTCCCAGCTCCTGGACGACGCCCTGCGCGACATCCGCCGCCTGCCGCCGGGCGAGCCGCGCTGGAAGCTCTTCGCCCACGCGCAGCTGCTCCACGGACTCAACCAGCGGGCGCAGGGGAAGACGAAGGACAGCGACGCGGCCTTCCTCCAGGTGCTGCGCCTCCAGCCGAAGTACCAGCTGGACCCGGACCAGTACGCCCCCTCCATCCGGCAGGCCTTCGAGAAGCTGCGCCGCGACCTGGCCCGGACGCCCAAGGTGAAGCTGTCCTTGAAGTCCACGCTGCCCGCGTCGGACGTGTACCTGGAGGGGCTGGGCGTGGGGCAGACGCCGCTCACGCTGGAGCTGCCCGCCGGGGCGTACGAGCTGTCCATGGTGAAGGGGGACGCGGTGAGCTTCCCCCGCCAGGTGCAGGCGCAGGGGGCGGACACGCCGCTGCTGGTGGACCTGGCCTATGAGGGGTCGGTGACGGCCGCGCCCTTCCCGTGCCTGTCCGCCGCGGACGGCAACGAGGAGCGCACCTGGAGCCACGCGGTGCGCCTGGGCGGCACGCTGGGCGTGGAGGAGGTCATCGTCGTGCGGCTGGAGCGCGCGAGCAGCGGGCCCAAGTGGTTCGCCGCCACGGTGCTCAACGTCGAGGGCGGACAGAAGCTGCGCGAGGGCGGCTTCAAGACGCAGGGCCTGGACGCGCCCGGGGAGGCGCTCTCCGCGCTGGTGGACTTCGTCACCACCGGACGCTCGCCCTCCAACCTCGTGGTGATGAACAGCGCCAACGGCAAGGCGCCCTGGGACGCGGGGAGCCCTCGGGGCGCGGGGACGTCCTCCGGCGCGGAGCTCACCGCCCCCAACCTGTTGTCGGAGGACGTGTCCGGCGCCGCGGCCGCTCCCCGGAAGGGCCTGCGCACGGCGTCGTACGTGGCGCTGGGTGCGGGCGTGGCGGCGCTGGGCGGCGCGGGCGTGGTGCGGCTGCTGGCCCAGAAGGACCTGAACGGGCTGGAGGACCGCCGCGCGGCCAACGGCGGCCAGCTCGTCAGCACGGACGCGCGGGCCGTGGCGCTGCGCGACTCGCTCGTGGGCAAGAGCCACCTGATGACGGGGCTGCTCGTGGGCGCAGGCGCGGCGGTCGTCACCGGGGCGGTGCTCTTCCTCGTGTCCTCGCCCGCGAAGGCCCCGCCCGTGACGCTGGGGGTGTCAGCGGACGGCACGGGCGCGGCGGCGAGCGTGTCCGGAGCGTTCTGAGGGGACGTTCCCGGCCGGAGGTTCCTGGCCGGGAAGCACCGGGCGCGTAGAGTCGCGCCCCATGCGCGCTTTCCTCCTGCTGCTGCTGTTCACGGCGAGCACCGCCCTCGCCGCGCCCCGGACGTTCCGCGTCGACTACTTCCACACCGGCAACGCCACCGAGGAGCGCTTCAGCCTGGAGCGGCTCGTGGTGGAGCCGCTGCCCTGGCCGGGCCACCCGGCGCGGGCCATCGACGAGACGAACCTGGGCAAGTACCTCTTCGAGGTGCGGGACCGGCGGACGAACCGGCTGCTGTACTCGCGCGGCTTCGCCTCCATCTTCGGCGAGTGGGAGCTGACGGACGAGGCGAAGCAGGCCCACCGCACCTTCAGCGAGTCGCTGCGCTTCCCGTCGCCGGACCGGCCCGTCCAGGTGATCTTGAAGAAGCGCGACGCCCAGAACGCCTTCCGCGAAATCTGGTCGGTGGTGGTGGATCCGAAGGACCCCTTCGTGGACCCGTCCTCGCCGCCCGCGCCGGGCCCGCTGCTCAAGCTGCTGGAGAACGGGCCGTCGCGGGACAAGGTGGACTTCCTCATCCTGGGGGACGGCTACACGGAGGCCGAGCGCCCCAAGTTCGAGAAGGACGCGCGCAAGCTGGTGGACATCCTCTTCAGCTACTCCCCGTTCAAGGAGCGCAAGGCGGACTTCAACGTCTGGGGGCTGATGCCCGGGGCGGCCGAGTCCGGCATCTCGCGGCCGTCCACCGGCGTCCACCGCCGCCCGCCCCTGGGCTCCACCTACGACGCCTTCGGCGCCGAGCGCTACATCCTCACCTTCGACAACGCCGCGCTGCGCGACACCGCCGCCTTCGCGCCCTACGAGTTCGTCGAAATCCTGTCCAACGGCAACACCTACGGCGGCGGCGGCATCTTCAACCTCTTCAGCACCGTGGCCTCCGACAGCCTCTGGGCCCCCTACGTCTTCGTCCACGAGTTCGGCCACCACTTCGCGGGGCTGGCGGACGAGTACTACACCTCCGCCCCCATCTACGGCGCCGCGCCCGCGGAGCGGGTGGAGCCCTGGGAGAAGAACGTCACCGCCCTCCACGACCCCTCCCAGCTCAAGTGGAAGGACCTGGTGGCCCCCGGCACCCCGCTGCCCACGCCCTGGAACCAGGCCACCTATGACGCCCATGCCCTGCGGGTGCAGCAGCGGCGGCAGAAGATTCGCGCGGAGCGCAAGCCCGAGGCGGAGATGGACGCGCTCTTCGTGGCGCAGCGGGACTGGGAGGAGAAATTCCTGGGCACGCAGAAGTTCTCCGGGAAGGTGGGCGCCTTCGAGGGGGCCCACTACGAGGCGAAGGGCTACTTCCGGCCCCAGATGGACTGCGTGATGTTCACCCGGGACCGGGGGCCCTTTTGCGCGGTGTGCCAGCGCGGCATCAGCGAGGTCATCGACCTGTACGCGGGTCCAACGGCCACCCAGACCCGGAAGAGTCCCTGACTTCCTTCGATTCCCAGGCCCCTATGCATCCTTTCGGGTGACAGGGACGTGGCAGGTGGTTGGGCAAATGGACGCCCCTCGGTTTTCGGGTGTAAGGGGGACCGCATCCGCAGTCTTGGACCCCATGGGAGGCATTCACATGCTGAAGCGAAGCCTGAAGCGCAGCTGGCTGCCGGCACTCGTCACCACCGTGTTCGTCACGGTTGGCACGGGTTGCGGCGACGAGTGTGTCGATCAGTTCGACTGTCGTGACAAGGCGCGCCCCCGCGGGCAGATCTACGCCTGCGTGGAGAACAAGTGCGAGCTGCGCACGCTGAACACGCCGGAAGTGGACGCGGGCACGGAGATGGACGCGGGCTCTGACGCGGGCATGGACGCGGGCACCGAGATGGATGCCGGCACCGACGGTGGCACTGGCGGCCCCCAGGCGTGCAACCCGGCCTGCGCGCTGACCGAGTCCTGCAACATCGAGACGAACACCTGCACGCCCTCCAGCGTCACCACGCCCCTTGCGGACACGAGCGCGCAGATCGCCGCGTTCGTCGAGGCCCCGGCGGGCGTGCTGGCCACGCCGCTGCCGGTCAGCGGCGCGTTCGTGACCTTCATGAAGCCCGAGGTGGCGGGCAGCGCGGCCACGGAGGCCTCCGGCTTCTTCCTGCAGGCCGAGGCCGGCGGGCCGGCGATGTTCGTGCGCGGCTCCGCGTCCACCACGACGGTGGCCGTGGGTGACCGCGTGACGCTGAACGTCACGGAGAAGGAGATCCTCAACGGGCTCAACGTGGCGAAGGCCGTCACGGACCTGACCGTGGTGAGCCAGAACCACGGCGTGTGGAACCTGGACACCGCGACGCCCGCGGGCCTGAAGGTGGACGCGAACGCCGTCAGCAGCTTCGAGGACGCCGGCACGACCAGCCTCTACGAGAGCCGCCTGGTCACCGTGTCCGGCAAGCTGGAGAACGGCGGCAGCAGCGGCGCGGCCTTCACCGCCTTCCCGGTCATCACCACGGGTGAGCCGACCCCCAGCCCCCTGCGCCTGCGCGTGCCCAGCACCGTGTCCACCTACCTGGACCTGGTCTCGGGCTGCGACGTGGCGGTGCCCACCGGCATCGTCTGGCGCTTCAACGCCCAGCCCCAGGTGTCCGTGTTCGCGCCGGAGCAGCTCACCGTCACCGGGTGCCCGCCCCGACGCTGTCGAGCGCCTTCGCGACGTCGCTCACGCAGGTCAAGGTCTCCTTCAGCCGTTCGGTGGACGCGGCCAGCCTCACCGCGGTGCCGACGCAGTTCACGTTCAGCGGTGGCCTCCAGGCGCAGAGCGCGACGGTCAGCGGCAAGGACGTCCTGGTGACGACCAGCGAGCAGACCGCGGGGACGGACTACACGGTGTCTGTCGCCAACTCCGTGAAGGACACGGTGGGCGGCGCGGTCGTCAGCCCCAACACGGCGAGCTTCAAGGGCTTCCGCGCGGGCGCCGTCCTGCGCATCACCGAGGTGCAGCCCAGCGCGGCGAGCAGCCTGGACCTCGTGGAGCTGCAGGTCGTCACCGCCGGCACGACGGCGGGCCTCCTGCTGCAGCAGGACGTGAACTCCGCCGTGACCCTGGCCACCCTGCCGGACGTGGCCGTGGCCGTGGGTGACATCATCGTGGTCCACCTCAACGGCACCGCGGACAGCGAGACCACCGCGAAGGACCAGTTCCCCACCAGCACCACCCCGGCCAACTACGACACCGCCTGGGACTTCAAGGGCGGGACGACGGGCATCACCTTCTCCAGCCGCGTCATCCTGGTGCGTGACGCGCAGAACGCCATCCAGGACGCGGTGCCCTTCGCGCGCAACTCGGGCACGCCGCCCGCGGCCTTCCCGGGCAACCTCCAGGCCATCCAGGCCGCCGGTCAGTGGCTGCCCGCGGACTGCGGCGGTGAGCCGTGCACGACGGGCTCCACGCCCACCGCGGCGGCCGTCTCCGCGGACTGGACCAACGTGCCCACGAACAACGCGACGCCGGCCAGCGACTCCGTCCGTCGCGTCAGCGCCACGGACACGAACATGGCCGCCGACTGGGCCGTGGGTGCTCCGTCGTGGGGCGTCGCGAATCCGTAGTCGCCGGACCTGACACCTTGCAGTGACCCAGGGCCGCGCTCCTCCACCCGGGGAGCGCGGCCCTTCTTCTTGGATGACAGGGGGATGTGTCACGCTAGGAGGTCTGGGGACGCACCGCCCGTCATCGCGATGGGCCGTGGTCCCTCTCCGGCATCTGGACCGGATGGCTTCCATGCCCCTTCCTCGCATCGTCGCGCCCCTGCTCGCCCTGCTGCTCGCCGCGTGTCCCGGATCGACGCCTCCGAAGCCAGTAGCGCCCGCCGACAGCGGTGTCCCCGGCGATGGAGGCGACTCCCACGACAGCGGAGTCCCCGACGATGGGGGCATGTCCAGCGATGGGGGCGACTCCCACGACAGCGGAGTCCCCGACGGCGGGGGCATGCCGAGCGATGGGGGCGGCTCCAGCGACAGCGGTGTCCCCGACGATGGGGGTGTGCCTTTCGACGGCGGTCTGCCTTCCGACGGCGGCGTGCAGGGCGACGGCGGCGTCCCGGATGGCGGTGGGGTTCCGACGCTGACGGTGGATTCCCCGGCGCTTGGGGACGGACGCGTGGGGCAGCCCTATGCCGCGCAACTCAGCGCCTCCGGCGGCCTGGCGCCGTTCACCTGGAGCTTCACCGGGACGCTGGCCGCGGGGCTCACCCTCTCCTCGGACGGCGCCCTGTCCGGCACTCCCACCGCCGCGGGCACGACCATCCCCCACTTCATCGTGCGCGACGCGGCTGGCGCGACCGCGTCCCTGCAGGTGGTGGTGCGGGTGCAGCCCCCGCTCACGCTGTTCACCGTGGGGCACTGGAACCTGGAGTGGTTCGGCGCGCCCAACCAGGGCCCGGCGAACTCCACCTCCGATGGCGGCGTGGCCGACGACCTCCAGGTCGCGGGGGCGCTGAACGTCATTCGCGGCGCGGGGGCCCACGTCTGGGGCCTGGTGGAGATGGTGGACACCGCGGACTTCAACACGCTCCTGGCGGGGCTGCCCGGCACCTACAGCGGCTTCCTCGCCAACAACACCACCTACGTCCTCAGCGGCGCGTCGCAGTACTCCGCCGGCGAGCAGAAGCCCGGCATCGTCTACGACAGCACGCTCACCTACCGCAGCGCCCAGGTCATCCTCACCGCGCAGGCCGCGGACTTCGGCGGACGCCCGCCGCTGCGCGTGGACTTCACCACCCGCATCCACGGCGAGGACGCGCCGCTGGTCGTCATCGTCACGCACATGAAGGCCTTCGAGGACCGGACGTCCTACGACCAGCGCCAGCGCTCCGCCACCGCCCTCAAGAACTACCTGGACCAGTGGCTGCCCACGGCCCGCGTGCTCGTCATCGGCGACTGGAACGACGACCTGGACCACTCCATCACCACGGAGAACGGCGTCGCGCTGTCCTCGCCCTACCTGAACTTCCTGGACGACCCCACGCACTACACCTTCCTCACGAAGGTGCTGACCGACGCCACCCTCCGCACCACCACGGAGTACGACGACGTCATCGACCACACCATGGTCACCGACGAGGTGGCCGTGGACGCCGTGCCCGGCGGCGTGCAGGTGCTCCGGCCCGACACGTCCATTCCGGACTACGCGCACACCGTCAGCGACCACTACCCCGTCCTCACCCGCTATGACCTCAGCGGCGTTCCCGGTCCGCGCGTGCGCCTCACCGCGCCCCTGGGCGGCACGTTCGTCACGGGCACCCAGCTGACGTTCACGTGGCGCTCGGTGGGCGTGGACACCGTGCGCATCGAGGTCTCCTACGACGGCGGCCACAACTGGAACGTCGTGGCCCCTTCGGTGAGCGCGGACGCGGGCTCCTTCACGTGGACCGTGCCCGCCGTGGAGAGCGACCTGGTGTGCCTGCGGGTGGTGGACACGGCCAACGCGTCGCGCTTCAGCATGAACCCCGACCGCATCTGGTTCCTGCGCACGGCGCCGCGCATCATCATCAACGAGGTGCTCGCCAACGAGCCCGCGCTCCCCGGCGGCACCGCGCACGAGTTCGTGGAGGTCTACAACACGGGCTCCGCCCCGGTGGACCTGTCCGGCTGGAGCCTGTGGGACGCCCTGAACTGGCAGCACGTCTTCGCCCCGGGCACGGTGCTGCAGCCGGGCCGGCCCCTGGTCGTCTTCGGTGGGCCGGAGGGCTTCACGCCCGGCACGCCCGACACGGTGGCGTCCTCCGGCGGGACGCTGAGCCTCAACAACACGTCGGACATCGTGCGGCTCAAGCGCGCGGACGGCGGCGTCGTGGACAGCGTCGAGTACTTCAGCACCGTGGACGCGGTGTCCATCAACCGCGCTCCGGACCTGTCGCCGGACGCGGGCTTCGTGCTGCACACCACGCTGACGCCCGGGCTGCAGTCCTCGCCGGGCCGGCGCGCGGATGGCGGCGTGTTCTAGTCAGCGCAGCGGCGGGGACTCGGGGTTGGAGCCAGGCGTCCCGGGCAAGGGCGCCGCCTCCACGTCCCGGGCGATCCACTCCTGGCCCTGGTTCTCGTAGGTGACGCGGATCTCATCACCCTCGGACAGGTCGCGCAGCTGCGCGTTGTCGGCGCCGCGCTTGAGCCGCGTGGCCTCGTCCACGCGGACCTCCTGCTCCTGGCGGTGGCCGTCCACGAAGAGCAGCTCGTCGTCGCCCACCCAGGACACCCGGCCCGCGGCCCAGCCCAGGGGCCGCTGCTGCGGACCGGAGCCGCCCGTTCCCTCGGAGGCCGGAGCGGGGGCCGGCGCTCCCTTCACCTCCGCGCCCGCGGACTTCAGGGCCTTCGGATCCACGGCCTCCTTGGAGGCCATCAGCCCGCGCAACACCTCCGAGCGTCCTTCGCGGTGCTTCGCGGAGGGCCCGTCCGACGCCGGCGCGCCCCTGTTGCACGCCGACAGTCCTCCGAGTCCCCCAAGTCCCACGAGGCCCAGCATCAGCAGGCCCGCCGTCCCGTGCCTTCTTCGCATTGGCCACGTCCTCCCGCGTCGTGCGAAGGAGCCCGCGTCTCCCATGGAATTCGCCTCCACGGCGGCAGGGGCCCGCGCTCTCCACGGTAAAGATGAGGACACCCTGCCCCGTGGGGAACCACGACCGCCCGGGCCCACGCACGGCGGCCCGAAGCCTGCTTCTCCCTGGCCCGGAAGGCAGGCGAGCGAGCCCTGCCCGGACGCACGCCTTGCTTCGCAATGTCTGCCCGGTCACTCCTGGCCGGGAAGACGCAGGCCCCGGCCCCAAGGGCTGAGGCCCGTTGTCCACGCGCCGCGCTCAGCCGAACTGGAAGCCGGAGATGCGCGCCCCCATCATGGCGCCGGACCAGGCGGTGGTGCCCCGGTCCTCTCCGGCGGCACCGGCGGCGACCATCAGGGGGAGCAGGTGCTCCTCACGCGGATGGGCGAGCCGTGCGTAGGGCGCCTGCCTCCACTGCGTGAGCAGCTCGTCACGGAGGGACGCGGGGGCGGTGGCGGCGTCCTGGACCCACGCGTCGAACTTCGCGGAGACCTCGTGCGCGCGCGGGTCTCCGAAGGCGCGCAGGTTGTGGAACGTCATCCCGCTGCCGATGATGAAGACGCCCTCGTCGCGAAGCGGCGCGAGCGCCCGGCCCATGGCCAGGTGCTCCGCTGGATCCAACCCCTGCTTGAGTGACAGCTGGACGCAGGGGATGTCCGCCTCCGGGTACGTGAGCTTCAGCGGGATGAAGGTGCCGTGGTCGTAGCCGCGCGCGGGGTCTTCCGCCGTGGCGAAGCCCGCCGTGGAGAGCAGCTCGCGCACGCGCGCGGCGAGCCGTGGGTTTCCCGGCGCCGGCCAGGTGATGCGGTACGACTCCGGCGGGAAGCCTTGATAGTCATAAAGGATGGGCGGCGCTTCGGACGTCATCACCGTGGCGACGGGCGCCTCCCAGTGGGCGGAGATGACGAGCAGCGCCTTGGGCGGCGTCGTCAGGCGCTGGCCCACCTGACGCAGGTACGCCGCGAGCGACTGGACCTCCGCCTTCGGAAGGCCCAGCTCCACGAACGGCCACGGGCCGCCGCCGTGCGGGATGAAGACGACGGGCAGGCGTGACGTGCTGGAAGGGTCGGTCGGCATGGGTTCCCAGGTGTAACGCGCATCCTCCCTGCGCGCAGGCCGTCGGGCCATGGCGGCCCGGGTGCCAGGCTCCGCGCCCATGCCGACGAGCGCCGACGTGGACTGGGCCCAGATCGTGCGCTTCCCCGCCACCCATCCCCACGCCGCTGAATACGAGCGCCTCTGCCGCGAAGCGCGGCTGCAGCCCGCGTTCATCCAGGACTCGTGGGCGCTCATCATCCGGGGGCTCCAGCGGCGCGCCGAGTTCATCGCCGCCAGCGCCTGGAACCTGCCCGTCCCCGAGTTCCTCGCGCTGGACCGGCTGCTCAGCGCCAGGGCCCGGGACCTGCTGATGCCCACGGCGCGGGGCACGCCGCTGGCCCTCTGGTCCGGAGGAATCCAGGTCAGCGAGTACGTGCGCGCCCGGGGCTACGACACCCTGGAGAGCACCGTGTACGGCGGCATCCTGGACAAGCTGACCAACCCCCGGTTCAAGGTGTGGCTGGGCAGCGACGACTGGGGACCGCAGGGCGCGCTCTGGGACACCCTCTCCGCCCGCTACGTCGAGGCCGCCGCGAGCTGCCGCGACACGATGCACGTCTTCCTGCGCACGCACGACCTGGAGTCCACGTTCTATGGCGAGGAGCTGGTCAACTGGCGCAAGGCGAAGCGCAAGCAGGAGCACGAGCCGGATGGGCTGACGTACCACGTGCTCGTGGGCCTGGACTCCTTCGGCCTGGAGCGGGTCTTCCACCGTGAGCAGGACGCGAAGCTGTTCCTGCTGGCGTTCCTCGGGCAGCTCCAGCAGCGGTTCGAGCGGGGCATGCTCGAGCAGGGCGTGAACCACCGCTACCGGAGCGAGGTCTGGAGGGACAACGCGCGGGCCTTCGAGGACACCCGCCGCAAGAAGACCTACGCGGCGTACCTCCACTACATGAAGCTGCTCAAGACCCGGGACCGGCGGAACACACGCTGAAAGCCGCTCTCCCCACGAGCCGGGAGGCCGCGGCTTGACCTTAAATCTACATAGGTAGATTTATGGGACATGCCACGTACCCGCGCGCTGTCGAATCACGCCCGCTCCGTTCTTGCCGCGCTGCTGGAGGCCGGCGCGGGCTGGTCGCACGGGTATGAGCTGTGCCGTCTCGCGGACGTGAAGTCGGGCACGCTCTACCCGCTGCTGATCCGCCTCGAAGCGCAGGGCTATCTCGAAGCCGAGTGGCAGCAGCCGGCGGAGGGCGGGCGGCCGCCAAGGCACGCCTATCGCCTGACCAAGACCGGGGTCCAGCTCGCGCGCGACAATCCGCCAGACCGCAAGGTGGCTGCTCGCTCCGGCCTTCGCACGGCGACGACATGAGCGTCCGAGTCCAACGCCGTGTGGCAGACCTGCTGTGCCGTGCCCTGCAGTTCATCCTGCCGCCGCGGCTGCGCGACTGGGGGCTGGCCATCCGCTACGAGCTCGCGGAGATCCCCGACGACGCCCAGGCCCTGTCGTTCGCGCTCGCGAGCGTCCGTGGATTGGCGCCGCGTGCCATTGGCCAGCTCCTGATGCACCCCTTCGTCGCCCTGCTTGGAGCCGCTGTCCGTGCGTCACGTGGGTTCGGCGCGTTGCACGGCCCGCGTGCCGTCGGTGCGCTCTGCGCGGTCGGCGCGGTCGCCCTCGGGCTCGTCTACATGACGGTTGCCGGCGCGCCTGTCCGCTATCTCGGCATCAACGCTGGCGCGCTCGTTCTGGGCCTTCTCTTGCTGGCCCTCGTCAGCCGCATCCCGGAGGGGGCCGGACGCCTGTCCGGAGCCCTGATTCTCGGACTCTCGGTCCTCCTGCTCGCCACCGCACTCGGTGGCCTCCGCGTCGAGGGGATCGCTCGCTGGGTCAAGCTCGGTGGCGTGGTCGTGCAACCGAGCCTGGTGCTTCTGCCGTTCATGCTTGCCGGATTCGCCCGGACGCGCACCCCGCTTGCGGCGACGGGGATGGTCGTTGCCGCGCTGGCCATGGCGCTCCAACCCGATCGTGCGATGGCGGCCATGATGACCGCGACGATGGCGACCGTCGCGGCGACGCGTGCGGACCGGCTGACGTGGCTGGCGCTCACGGCCAGCCTCCTGGCGTTCATGGTGACGCTGCTGCGCCCCGACGCGCTTCCAGCCGCCCCCTTCGTCGATCAGGTCCTCGTTTCGTCCTTCGCGGTCCATGTCCTTGCCGGGCTGGCCGTCGTGGCCGGCTCGGCCCTGCTGCTCGTCCCTGTGATCATCGGTGGGTCCTGTGACGAGGAGCGCCGCGCGACCTCTCTCGCCTTCGGGTCCGCCTGGCTTGTGGCGAGCGTTGCCGCCGCGTTCGGCAATTCCCCGACGCCGGTCGTGGGCTACGGCGGCAGCGCGATCCTCGGCTATGTCCTGAGCCTTTCGGCCCTGCCGAGGCCGGTGAGCGCGCGGGGCGGCCCAGCAATCGCTCCGTCCGACACGCCGCTGGCTTCGCGCGACAGCCATTCAAGAATCGCTCTCGCCTAGCCGACCTTCGCAAGGCCGTTCCCCGCGGAGGGAACGGCCTCCCAAACGGATGCCCAGCCATGACGATGCCTCGCCCTGGACGGCGGGTTCGCTACCTATTGCCTGCGGTACTGCTTGCAGTCCTGCTCTGGTTCACGTGGACGCGGCTCACGCGCAGCTGCGGCGACCAGCGGGCCTCGTTCACGCCCGCGATTCAGCAGTGCGCCGCGGAAGGGCCCCTGCGTTACTGCATCAACAGGGCAGCCGGGGGTACCAACGGCGACGTCGTCTATCACCACCACGGGCGCAATCTCGACGAGACGAGCTGGAACGACGACACCTATTTCACCGGCATGCTGCAGGCGCAATGGCAGGCCACGGGAGCCCTCCCTCCCACGGTGGTGACCGTTTCGTACGGCTCGACGTGGCTCCTGACTCCGAAGGGCGCGCAGGAGGAGAGCGGACTCCTCGACGACTTCATGGCGCGTCTGCCTTCCATCGAGGCGAAGGTGGGCCGTCCCCGGCGGCGGATGCTGTTGGGGGAGTCGATGGGTGGGCTCAATGTCCTTGTCGCGAGCCTGTCCCATCCGGCGTGGTTCGCGAAGGTCGCGGCGCTCTGTCCGGGCGTCTACACCGACACCCCCTTCTCCTCCTTTGACACGATCAGGGCCTCGATGGAGCGCACCGGGGCCAATCCCAAGATCGTGTTCGGGGTCTGGTGGATGGCGCGCGAATACGTGGCCGACGAAGCCGAATGGCGCCGCGTCTCGCCCCTGGACCTGGTGGCGCAAGCGGGGCCCGACCATCCGGAGCTCTATCTCTCCTGCGGCCTCTACGATGCCTACGGCAACTACGAAGGCACCGAGCGCCTGGCCAACCTTGCCCGTCAGCGTGGCGTCAGGACCGAGTGGCACCCGCTCTATGGCGGCCACTGCGCGTCCGACGTGGCTTCGCTGGCCGCCTTCCTCGTGAAATGAGCCGGGCCCGAATCGCACCCGGCAAGCCGTCGAGCCGGCTTGCCCTGGGCCGTGGCGGCTACTGAATCGCGAAGATGAGCGTCACCTTCGCCAGTGCGGCAGGAAACCTCACGCAGGACGCGCGGTTACCCACCTGTCGCCCTGGTTTCGCTCGTGACGCCATCCCGTGCTGTCCCGGAGAGTTCCCTGGTGTGCCCCTTCAATCCACGCTGGAGGGGCACACTGGGGGCACATGGCAGCGCTCACTTTCCAGTTTGAGAACGACCGCTGCGGCTCCAGACGCACGGTGATGAATTGCGGCAGCGTCCCGATTCACTGGGCCTGATGTCCAAATGCGCATAAGCGTTTTACCGCGCACCGTGAGCAGATCGGCCGTTGAGCCCGACAGACATCCCTCCCAAGAGATACAAGGTTCACGTGTAGGCTCAGGCGGAGGTGAGGAGGAATCAAAGCCTGCAGTTGGTCTGCCTGCCTCGCTGTCGGCTTCTCTCCATCTCCCCCCTCAAAACCCATACGGCGCAAAATGCGCCAGCAGTGCACATCTACAGGGAACACTTTCCGCTGTAAGGCATAAAGCAGCACACACCTAGCGGTTTTGAGCCCTACCCCAGGCAAGCCGCACAGGAATTCCTCGGCCTCCCAGTCCGAAACCTGCCGCAGGAATTCCAGAGAAGTTTTGCCAGTCTTCTCCTTTATTGCCCTGAGCATGCGCACAATGTGGTCCGCCTTCTGCGCAGCCAGCCCTCCGTCGCGGATCACATGAGCCACACGCTCCGGTGACGCACGGCGCACACCAGCCCAGGTAGGGAAAGCCTCCCGCAAGGCCACATACATAGCCCGGTAACGGGACTCGCTTGTTTGGAGCGAGAGAACAATGAAGACCAGTTCGGATAGAGGTTCGCGCCGGTTAAAAAGCTTTCTGTCCCGATAACGGCGACGGAGTGCTTCCGAAACGGCACACACCCATGCCTCAGAAAAGGGCTCTGGACACGAAGGGGCGCTCGCCCCCCAATGGCTCAAGCAATTTGCAGCTTCAGTTGCTCTTGCTTGGAGCGCCCCCCCTTGCTCACCCTGGGGCGTAGTGCCTTGACAGCCAGCTTGGCTACGGTTCCCATTGCCAGCGCAAGCAGGGGCGGCACTGCGTTTCCGATTTGCTTCAATTGCTGCCACTCACTCCCCACAAAAACAAATCCATCATGGAACGACTGAAGCCGCGCCGCCTCCCTTACAGTAATCCACCGCTGGAGGGAGGGATGAACGAACTCACTTAGGTCGCGGTGCATGTTGGCAAGCAGGGTATAGGCTGGCTGGTCAGGATGTAGCCGGCGCCATTTCTCAGGCCGTTTCCCATCCCAAATAGCCTTGGGCAAGGAGTCGGCTTTTTTTCCAGCCTGGAGCAACGCGATTAGAGCAAGCCGGCGCTCTTGAATCTCCTTGGTGTGGTGATTGTGCAGTTCAACTTGCTCGTGATGCTGGATGCCACGCATCTTCTTCACGGCCGACGAGTAGATACTTCCATCAAAGTCGATGCGCATTTCCCTTTGAAACGGGGAGAAGACCTCTTCGGGATAAGGCATGACACATCCGCTCGGGACAACACTCTTCGGTAGGTCCCCGATGGCTTCCCAGACCGTAACCGGCCTTTTCACACGCAACCGGGCGAGCGCGTTACTCGCGAACATTTCCATGTTGTGGGGAAATTCGAACCGGTCGTGAGTCCCTATGAAGAAAACACGGTTGCGCTCCTGAGGGACTCCGTAATCTGAAGCTACTACTCGCAGAACGGTAGTATTCGAGTAGCCAGCCCCCCGTAGGGCCTCTAAAACCAAATGCTTATAGTGCCCCTTGTTAAGGAGAAGGAGATTGGGGACGTTCTCCATAATGAATGCCCGTGGCTTGAGGCGAGCGAGAACTCGAACAAACTCTAGGTAGAGATCGTTCCGTTCGTCAGTAAGCTTCCGGGTGCCGATTTGGCTGTAGCCCTGACAGGGAGGCCCTCCAAAGAGGAGGTCCAGTTCATCTAGGCCGTGTTCAGCGCGCTCTTTAGTGCCACTTCCACGAAGGAAGTCGCGCACGTCGCCCTCTACTAGCCGGGTTTCAGGGAAATTGTAGCGGTACGTTGCCGCTGCGAATTTATCCCACTCGACTGCCGTCCGGACGTCGAACCCTGCGAGATGTACGCCCTCGCAGAACCCGCCGCACCCAGAGAATAGGGAAAGAGCCTTTAGTTTTGCCATCGCTTGGTTACCAGTATGAGGGCCATGCGACGGCCCGGCCAGAATTTTGTCCTACATCATCCCCCCAACTTGTGACTTATAGTCTACAGCCCGATTCTTGGCCATATACGGCGAGTCTCACTAGGCGTTCGGTTAGCACCGGAAATCAGTAATGAGCCCGCCAGCTTGCATGCGAGCCAGCAGGGGACGTGACTTTTAGTCCGTGGGCCTAAAAGCCCAACCGCGATACGCCACCACCGATGGGTGACCTGTTGTCCCACTTCGGTCAAGCCGTCCGCCGGCAGCGAGAACTCCTCCGGGTCAGCCAGGAGGAACTTGCTGATCGTGCAGGTGTGGACCGCACCTACCTCAGCGGAATTGAGAGAGGCATCCGGAATCCGACCCTCAAGACCATTGATCGTCTTTCACGCTCGCTTGGGGTCGAGATGGAAGTGCTGTTCGCATCAGTTGGAGAAATTCGTCGGGGCTCGGAGCCGAGGGAAAACTAATGCCCTTTAGCTACAACTCCGCCGCCTGCCAAGCATGCCGGTTCTCGCACTGCATCGAAGATCTCCGGCTACGACCGATTAGAGGCCGTACAACCAAGTTCCGATTCGGGCAACACGCGGCTTTTTCCTGCACCTTCGAGGCAATGGTACCCGGTTTCTCTGGGGATACTGCCCCGACGCGTAGTTTTGACGAGTATCTCGGTCAGTTTCGACTCAACGCGACAAGCGCTGCGAATCACCTCTACGGATCCGACGCGGTCCCGGGCTCCAACCAGTTGGCAAAGGTTGAGGGGGACGTTTTCGAACTGCTTGAGGCGGCGGCACTCTGGGAGGTTGCTGTTGCGTGGAACCAGTTCATGGACACAGGGAACTGGAATTCCTCAGTGCTAGCGCAGCCTCCCGGTGCCGTGGCAGCTCCTGATCGCAAAGTAGCTTTCGTCAAGCTCCCTCGCGACTACGACGCTACGCTGTTATTCACGGAGACGGCCCGGAAGAATATCGCTGCGCATGAGTCCGCCCTCAAGCTCAGGCAAATGGAACTTGGCCTCTCGTCCCCAGACATCGTCGGGGTGCGACTGGGTAGCCCTCTGCCGGCAAACGCGGCGGTTTTTTGCTCATCCCTGCCGAACCTCGACACACCAAACCGCGAACTGCTTGAGACGGCATATAAGCGTATTGAGGGCACCTTATCTGGACGTGAATTTCTATTCGCCATCGCCGTAAAGCGCACGACGCGGAGCGACCGTCTTTACCAGCCATTGTTCGAAGCCAATGTCCTCAAATACCTTATTCAAGACGTGCTTCGAGGAGCTGCATTCCGGTTCCACGTCCATGTTGGTTCCTTTGAGGGGGCCGATGTTGAAGGCCATTACCGTGCTGCTTCCCTGTTCTCCCTATTGCGCGGCGGGGAGCCTACTCTGGCAGTGGACAAGCTCGTTGAGTCCAAGGCCCCTATCCAAGTAGCGCAAGCAGTGCTTGATGATCTCCCCCTATTCCCGCTTTGAATCAGTTGCCGCCAGCATCAGCGTAGCTGCATGCATTAGAACAACATGACAAAGCTGCAATACCCTTTGGGGACTCAGATAGGGTACTGAATCGTCATAAATGCGCCGCAGTGCGTACTTTTGGTTTGATTGCTAGGATTGAGCACTGGATGTGCTGCGGTGTGAAGTCTTCGCAACTTTCACACCCCGGCGACTTTGCCACAGCGGCTTTTCACTGTTCACGCCGATTGGATGCACGCGGGTGTTGAGCACGGCTATGGTCACCCCCGTCCAGTTCGACAAGTTCGTAGGCCCCAGTCCTTTTTGCCCCGTAGAAGCAAGAATCACAATTTCGGTATATTGAATACATGATTCGGAGGGCACTGCGCCCCAGCGCCGGGCACCGTCGTCACCTCGTCCGGATGGCGCATCGTCGCAGCCATTTTCCAAGTGCCCTGACGAGACGTAGGCTCGGTCGAAATCTGATCTGGATGGCAAGGGGCGAGAATGGGCACGGCAATCCCGCCCTCATCATCGGGCACCTCTATGTCCCAGAGCTGACTCTCCGCTTCCGCGAGGGCTTGCTGAACCTCCTTCACGGCGTCCTCTCCCAAGTAGGGTGGCAACTGCGCCAGGCGCGCGCGAAGGAGTCCCCCCAGCTCCGATGCCGTGGCGAAACGCTCCGAAGGTTCAGGCCGCAGCAACGTATGCAGGATGTCGCGAAGTGGCACGGACAATCCCTCCGCTGCGCGCTCCACGTCTTCTGAACGATAGGACATGGCACACCGGATGATGTCCTCCGCGAAGGGCGGCAGATTGAGCCCCAGGGAGGCCACGGACGCCGCGAGCACCTTCTCCCGTTCCTCCCGCGATAGCCGAGCCTCCACCCCGTCCGCGAGTAGGTGGCCCGGGTCGTAGAGGTGCCGGCCCGTGGCGAACTCCAGCAGAGTCAGCCCCAGGGAGAAGAGGTCAGCCCGCGCATCCACCGCGTCGCCGAGCAACGCCTCAGGCGCGGCATAGAGGACTTCGCCTTGGGGTCGGGGGAAGGATGTTGCCACGCGGCCCGTCAACCGGGAGAGGGCCACGCCGAAGTCAGTCATCCGCACCTCACCGCGAGGCCCCAGACGGATGCGGCCCGGGTTGACGTCGCGATTGACGATGCCCAACGGCGTGCCCGCTTCATCCGTGCGCGTATGCGCATAGTCCAGCGCTGCCGCGACCTCCGCGCCTACGTAGAGGACGAAGGACTCAGAGAAGTAGCGTCCGCGCGCCTGAGCCACCGACAGCAGCGTGTTGAGCGACAAGCCCTCCAGGTTCTCCATCACCACGCACAGCCCATGCGTCATCTCGACAAGCCCATGGACGCGCGCGATGCGCGGGTGCTGGAGGTAGCGCGCGAGCCGCACCTCTTCCTCCAGCCGCGTCCGCGTGTGCTGAAAGCCTTCGGACAGCTCTTCGCCTTGCGGCAGGGGGATGCACTTGAGCACCACGCAGTCGCCCAGCCCTTGGGGCGTCCGGACGAAGGCGAGCAGGACGCGCTCTCCCAGCCGCCCCACTCCCAGGTCCCGGAAGAATTCGTAGGAGGTGTCCCCTTGAGTGAAGAGTACGACGCCGCTGGAGAGCGGCGGATCAGACGGATGGGCCATGCGGATACCCCTTGCGCCTACGCGAGAGGAATTCGCGCGAAGGAACTTGCAAGGTAGTGCCCGCATCGATCCTCGGGAACGACGCGGCGGGTTCAACTCCCCCGAAATTCCTCTCACTCCGGGTGAGAAGGACAGGGGCTGAATTGTAAATGAGCGTTACGTCGGGCAGGAGCCTCAACGCCAACGTTCGACCGCGATGCCAGACAGGTTACTGCGAGTCACGATCTCGCCCGGCTTGGACTCCTCGGCTCTCGTGGTCCATCCGAGTTCGTCCTCGTTTCCCATCTCAATGCAGACCGGCACCCTCTGGCCATTCGGAAGCCGGGCCTCGGTGTAGCGTCCCAGCAGCAGGTCCTTGTTCCCCGTCCACAGGTAGCCGTAAAGCAGCGTGCCCTTGGGCAATGCGCGCTGCTCGTCGGTGTACACCTCCCCCGTCACGGGCCCCTCGCGGAAGATCCCATCATGACCCGCGCGCCTCTGACGCGCGTCCGCGTAGAAGGCGACATAGGCATTCTTCCGCAACCCCAACCCGCCGTCCGCCTTCTTGGTGAACATTGCCTTGCGTGCGGCCTCGGGGCAGTCCGCGGCCTCGGGCCGCACCTGGGCTCCCGGGCAGCCCATCTGGAGGGCAGCGGCGGCGGTCAGACCCGCGCACGTCTTGAGGAAGCCACCCCATTCCGCCGGGGGCCAGCCCGGGGAGACGGCCAGGGGCTTTGGCTTCCTGATAGCGGGAGCGGGCGGCGGAGACATGGGCGAGGGAGCGCGCTTCACGGGAGGACTTTCCTTCGGCTCGGGTGCGGACACGGGAGAGGCTACTTCAGGGGGCATCGTGGCGGGCGCTGGAGGGGGAGCAGGTTGCTTCGGCTCTGGATTCACCTGCCATGCGGAGGAGGGCGCTAACGGCGTCCGCTGTGCAGTGGGAAGAGATTCCGAGGGTGTCGTGAAGCGCCAGAGCACGAGGCCGCCCAGGAGCACGGCAAGCGCCACCATGAAGGCCCCTCGCGCGATCACCAGTCCCTGCCGGGCGGCCGGGGCAGGCACCTCTTGTGAGGGCATGAGGGGTGGCGCCTCGGGGGCGAGTTGGACGTGGGGCTTGGGAACGTGGAAGGGCTCCCTCCAAGCGATTCCCACCTCAGGCAGTAATGCCGTCAGCTCGCGCCGCATCACCTCCGCCGTGGGGGCACGCTTCTCCGGATCGCGGGCAACGAAATGGAGGACGGCTGCGCCCAGGGCCGCTGGCACCCGAGGGTTGAGCGAATGCGGCGCGGGCAACTCCAGCCTGCCCCCCAGGAACATGGCCGGAGATTCACTCCAGGGGCGCGCAATCGTCAGCAGGTCATAGAGGCAGATGCCCAGCGCG
>NZ_JBKGHJ010000319.1:0-10354 GCF_046520365.1 Corallococcus sp. 4LFB | reverse complement strand
CGGGTGAGCGCCAACCAGGTGACGTCGCTGATGCGCGAGGTGGAGCGCCTGCGCGAGGTGCGCCTGCGGGTGGAGGAGCGCAGCCGCGAGCTGGAGCGGGTGTCCGCGCTGCTCGCGAAGCAGGGCCTGCTGGCGGAGACCGCGGAGGCGCGCACGCTCCTGTCCGGCACGGGCCGCTCGCTGCGCACCGACGGCGAGGAGACGAGCGACGTGGTGGACGCGCTGGAGGACGGCCTCAAGGCCATCACCACGCGCCCCACGCGCACCATCCTGGACCCGTTGCAGCGCATGGTGCGCGACCTGTCGCGCCAGCTGGGCAAGGAGGCGCGGCTGTCGGTGGTGGGCGCGGAGGTGTCGCTGGACCGGCGCCTCCTGGAGAAGCTCCAGGGCGCGCTCGTGCACATCCTGCGCAACGCCGTGGACCACGGCCTGGAGATGCCCGCGGAGCGCGAGAAGGCCGGCAAGCACCACGAGGGCGCGCTCACGCTGCGCGTGGAGCAGCAGGGCAACCTCCTGTACCTGGAGGCGAGCGACGACGGGCGCGGCATCGACCTGCACCAGGTGCGCAAGGCCGCGGAGAAGCGCGGGCTCATCACCGCGGAGGAGGCGGCGCGGCTCAACGACAACCAGGTGCGCGACCTCATCTTCAGGGAAGGCTTCAGCACCCGTTCGGACGTGACGGACACCTCCGGGCGCGGCGTGGGCCTGGACGCGGTGCGCGCCGCGGTGGAGTCGCTGCAGGGCCGCATCGAGGTGGCGAGCACGCGCGGGCAGGGCACGCGCTTCGTGCTGACCCTGCCGGTGGACCTGGGCAGCTCTCCGGTGCTGATGGTGCGCGCGCTGGAGCAGTTCGTGGGCCTGCCCATGCTGGCGGTGGAGTCCACGCAGCTGGCGCGCCCGGACATGCTGCGCGTGGGCAAGCGCCGGACGCACCTGGAATACCAGGGGCAGCTGATGCCGGTGGTGGACCTGGGCGCGCGGCTGGGGCTGCGCGCGTCGTCCCCGCCCGCGGAGGGGCAGCCGCTGCTCGTCGTGCAGAGCGGCGGCAAGCGCGTGGCGCTGGGCGTGGACGCGGTGGTGGGGGACCGGGACCTGGTCATCCGCCCGCTGCCGTCGGAGGTGCGCGACGTGGCGGCCTGGCAGGGCGCGGCGACGCTCAGCCGCGGGGAGCTGCTGCTCATCCTCCGGCCGGACTGGGTGGTGTCGGATTCGGAGAAGACCGCGGTGTCGGCGGTGAGCCGGCGGGCGCTGGTGGTGGATGACTCGCTCACCGCGCGCGCGCTGCACCGGGCGATGCTGGAGGCCGGCGGCTTCCAGGTGCACCTGGCGGCCAGCGGGGCGCGGGCGCTGGAGCGGCTGGAGGCGGACACCTACGACGTCGTCATCTGCGACCTGGACATGGAAGAGATGGACGGCATCGAACTCATCGCGCGGCTGCGCGAGCGCAAGGACACGCGCACGCTCCCCGTCATCCTGGTCTCCGCGCACGACACCCAGGTGGCGCGCGACCGGGGCCTGGCCTCCGGCGCGGACGGCTTCCTCAGCAAGCGCGAGTGCGCCGCGGGCCGGCTGCTCGCGGAGGTGCTGGACGTGATGAGCCGCCGAGGGAGCCGCGCTTGAGCTCGAAGAAGTCCATTCGGGTGCTCGTGGTGGACGACTCGCCCACCATGGCCAACACCCTCACCGCGCTCCTCACGGAGGAGCCGCGCATCGAGGTCGTGGGCCGGGCGGGGGACGGCAACCGCGCCGTGCAACTGGCGCGCCTCTTGCGCCCGGACGTCATCACCATGGACCTGCTCCTGCCCGGCCTGGACGGCCCGGCGGCCATCGCGCACATCATGTCCCAGGCGCCCGCGCGCATCCTGGTGGTGAGCGCGGTGGCGGAGCAGCGCGGCGTGGACCTGGGCTTCCAGGCGATGAGCGCCGGGGCGCTGGAGCTCATTGGCAAGCCCAACGTCACCAACGCGGAGGAGCTGCGGCGCTGGGGCCGGGAGCTGGCCCACTCCGTGTGCCTGATGGCGGAGGTGCCCGTCATCTCCCGCCGCCCGCGCGCCGTCGCGCCCGCCGCCCATGCCCAGCGGGGCGCGGGTGGACGTGTTCGGCCTGGTCGCCTCCACGGGCGGCCCGCCCGCGCTGGCGGAGGTGCTGTCCAAGCTGCCCCGCGACCTGCCGGTGCCCATGCTCGTCGCGCAGCACATCACCGTGGGCTTCACGCAGGGCATGGTGCGCTGGCTGTCCCAGGTGTGCGAGCTCCAGGTGGGCGTGGCGCGCGACGGCGAGCGGCTGGAGCCGGGCCGCGTGTACTTCCCGCTGGATGGCCATGACCTGCTGGTGGACAGCATTGGCCTGGCCCGCCTGCAGCGCAGCCACGGGGGGCCGTGCCCCAACGGGGACGTGCTGCTCAACTCGCTGGCCATGGCGTACGGCCGGCGCAGCGGCGGCGGCGTCCTCACCGGCATGGGCGAGGACGGCGCGCGGGGCCTGCTGGCCATCCGCCAGGCCGGGGGCGTCACCCTGGCCCAGGACGAGGCCTCCAGCGTCGTCTACGGCATGCCGCGCGCCGCCGTGGAGCTGAAGGCCACCGACGGGGGCACGCCCCTGGCGCTGGTGGCGGACCTCATCCTGCAGAGCTGTCAGCGCCCGTCGTTCCGCCCCGCTCGCGGCCCGGAGGGGGGCCCCGGTGAGCGGCTTCCCGCCAACAAATCGCAGTCGCCTGCGTTGTCCCTGGCGTCGGGTGGCCAACGGCCGGCCCCCCGAGGACGCCACCCCGGGAGTGTTCCCTTGAAGCCCTCCGCCGCGCTCCCTGTCTCCTTCCTGCGTGGGCTCGGGCTCGCGCAGAAGTTCGTGCTCGTCACGGCGGTCGTCAGCGCTTCCGTGGCCCTCATCCTCACCTTCATCGCCACCCGCCAGCTGGCGACCAACCTGGAGGAGCGCCACGCCAGCGAGGGCGAGGCCGTGGCGCTGAGCCTGGCCATCGCGGCGGAGCAGGGCGTGTCCGCGGGCATGGGGTCGCTCCAGCCGCTGCTGGAGACGTTCCGCGAGCGCGAGGACCTGGCCTACATCTTCATCCAGGACCCCACCGGCTACGTGCTGGTGCACTCGTTCCAGGGGGCCTTCCCGGAGGGCCTGAAGGCCGCGCTCGACGCGCAGCCCGCCGTGGGCCAGGGCCGCATCCGCGTGGTGCCGGAGGTCCGGCTGGCGCGCGGCGGCAAGACGCTGCGCGCGCTGGACGTGGCGGCGGCCGTGGCGGAGAAGGGCCGGCTGGGCACCGTGCACGTGGGCATGGCGCGCGAGTTCATCGACGCGAGGGTGGATTCGCTGCGCTGGCAGATGCTGCTGTTCGCGTTCCTGCTGGTGGCGGGCGGCGTGGTGCTGGCCGCGCTGTTCGGCCGGAGCATCGTGCGGCCCCTGGCGGAGCTCACGTCCGTGGCGGGCCACATCGTGGCGTCCGGCGACCTCACCCGCCCCATCCAGGCGCGGGGCAACGACGAGGTGGGGCGGCTGGCCAACTCCTTCTCGCAGATGGTGGGCAAGCTGCGCGAGGTGACGCTCAACCTCCAGCACGCCGCCAGCGCGCTCACCCAGTCCACGGACCACCTCAACGCGTCCTCCACGGAGCAGGCGCAGACCATCTCCCGCCAGGCCGCCGCGCTCCAGGAGACGCAGGTGACGGCGCAGGAGATAAAGCAGACCTCCACGCTGGCCGCGCAGAAGGCGGAGAGCGTGCTCAGCGTCGCCGAGCGCGCGGACACCCTGGCCAGGGCGGGCGAGGCCTCCATCGAGCAGACGATGGCGGGCCTCAACGACATCCGCGTGCAGGTGGGGGAGATCGCGGACAAGATTTTGGAGCTGGGGGAGCGCACGCGCCAGATTGGCGGCATCACCCAGACGGTGAAGGACCTGGCGGACCAGTCCAACATGCTCGCGCTCAACGCGGCCATCGAAGCGGTGCGCTCCGGTGAGCACGGCAAGGGCTTCAGCGTGGTGGCGCGGGAAATCCGCGCCCTGGCGGACCAGTCCATCCAGGCGACCACGCGGGTGCGGGAGCTCTTGGACGACATCGCCGCCTCCGTCACCGCCGCGGTGCGCATCACCGAGCGCGGCGCGGAGCGGATGGAGGCGGGCCTGGCGCAGGTGCGCAACAGCGGGCAGAACCTGCGCGAGCTGTCCTCCATCGTCCAGGACAACGCCGCCGCCGTCCGGCAGATCGCCGCCGCGGTGAACCAGCAGAACGTGGGCATCAATCAAATCACCCTGGCGGTGAATGATTTGTCCAGGATGATGGACGACACCGTGGCCCGCATCGGCTCCACGGGCGAGGCGGCCACCACGCTGCAAATCATCTCCGAGCAGCTCTCCAGCGCCGTGGGCGCGTACAAGGTGGAGATCACGCTGAAGTAGGAAACACGAAGGCCCCGAGTCCCCATGAAGGGGGCCCGGGGCCTCGGGTGCTTCACGGGCTCACGCCGGGGCCTTACGCCGGCACGGCCTCGGTGGACTCGGCCTGGAGCTTCAGCGCGTCGTCCACGACGTCGAAGCGGGCCACGCCGCCGCTCTTGAGCGAGCCGAACAGCAGCGCCTCCGCGAGCGGCTTCTTGAGGGTGTTGTCCACGAGCCGCGCCATGGGGCGCGCGCCGAAGGCCGGGTCGTACCCGTGCTCGGCCAGCCACGCGCGGGCGGCGGGCGTGAGCGACAGGGTGACCTTCTTCTCGTCGAGCACCTTCTGGAGCAGGCGCACCTCCTTGTCCACGACCTTGAGGATGACCTCGGGGGGCAGGCCGGAGAACAGAATCCAGCCGTCCAGCCGGTTGCGGAACTCCGGCGTGAAGGTGCGCTCGATGGCCTTCTTCGCCCGCGAGCCGTCCACCACCACGCTGGTGTCACCGAAGCCCATGGCCTTGGTGCTCATCTCCTGCGCACCCGCGTTGGTGGTCAGGATGAGGATGATGTTGCGGAAGTCCGCCTTGCGGCCGTTGTTGTCCGTGAGCGTCGCGTGGTCCATCACCTGGAGCAGGATGTTGAAGAGGTCCGGGTGGGCCTTCTCAATCTCGTCCAGCACCAGCACCGCGTAGGGGTGCTTGCGCACGGCGTCCGTGAGCAGGCCGCCCTGGTCGAAGCCCACGTAGCCCGGAGGCGCGCCGATGAGGCGGCTCACCGTGTGCTTCTCGGAGTACTCGCTCATGTCGAAGCGCAGGAACTCCACGCCCAGGCTCTGCGCCAGCTGCTTCGCCAGCTCCGTCTTGCCCACGCCCGTGGGGCCGGAGAAGAGGAAGCTGCCAATGGGCTTCTCCGGCGCGCGCAGGCCGGAGCGCGACAGCTTGATGGCGCCCACCATCTCTTCAATGGCCTTGTCCTGCCCGTAGATGACGCCCTTGAGCTCCTTGTCCAGGTTTTGAATCTGGACGCCCTCGCTCGCGGACACGCTCTTGGCCGGAATCTTGGCCATCTTGGAGACGACCTGCTCCACGTCGTGCGCGGAGACGACGCCCGTGCGCACGCCCTCCGGCTTGAGCCGCTCCGCGGCGCCGGCCTCGTCGATGACGTCGATGGCCTTGTCCGGCAGGAACCGGTCGTTGATGTGCTTGGCCGCCAGCTCCGCCGCCGCCTGGAGCGCACCCTCGCCGTACTTCACGTGGTGGTGCTCCTCGTAGCGGCTGCGCAGGCCCTCCAGCACCTTGACGGTGTCCTCCACGCTGGGCTCGTCCACTTCAATCTTCTGGAAGCGGCGGGACAGCGCGCGGTCGCGCTCGAAGGAGGCCTTGAACTCCTGGAACGTCGTGGACCCGATGCAGCGCAGCCGGCCCGACGCCAGCGCGGGCTTGAGCAGGTTGGACGCGTCCATGGAGCCGCCGCTCGTGGCGCCGGCGCCGACGATGGTGTGGATCTCGTCGATGAAGAGGATGGCGTCCGGCAGCTCCTGGAGCGCCTTGAGCACGCCCTTGAGGCGCTCCTCGAACTGGCCGCGGAACTTGGTGCCCGCCAGGAGCGCGCCCATGTCCAGCGAGTAGACGACCGCGTCCTTCAGCGCCTCGGGCACGCGGCCCTCGGTGATGTGGAGCGCCAGGCCTTCCGCGATGGCCGTCTTGCCCACGCCGGCCTCACCCACGTAGAGCGGGTTGTTCTTGCGGCGGCGGCAGAGCACCTGGATGGTGCGCTCCAGCTCCTTGTCGCGGCCGATGAGCGGGTCGATGCGGCCCGCCTTGGCCTCCACGTTGAGCTGCACGGCGTAGGCTTCCAGCGGGCTCTTCTTCTGGGACTCGCCGTCCTCGTCGTCCCCGGCGGGCGTGGGGCGGGACTCGCCCTCCGACTCGCCGTCCTTGCTGACGCCGTGGGAGATGAAGTTGAGCAGGTCCAGGCGGGTGACGCCCTCCTGCTGCAAGAGGTAGAGCGCGTGGCTCTCCTCTTCACGGAACATGGCGACCAGCACGTCGCCACCGTCGATGTACTTCTGCTCCGCGGACAGCGCGTGCATGGCGGCGCGGTGGAGCACGCGCTCCACGCCGATGGTCTGCTGGGGCTCGGCGTCCACGTCGTCGGGCAGCCGCTCGACCGTCTCCTCCAGGAAGGAGGTCAGGTTCTCCTGCAGGCGCTTGACGTTCGCGCCGCAGCCCTTGAGCACCTCGCGGGTGCGCGACTCACGGCTGAGGGCCAGGAGCAGGTGCTCCAGGGTCAGGTACTCGTGACGCATCTTCCGCGCCTCGTCGAGCGCGGTGCGGAAGCTGGCCTGCAATTCTTTGGCAATCGATGGTCCCGCCACGGTTCAGCCTTCCTCGGGTTCCATGGACAGCCGCAGGGGGAACCCGTTGTCCCTCGCCGCGGCCTCCACTGTCTTGAGCTTCGTCTCGGCGACGTCGTAGGTATAAACGCCCGCCACACCGATGCCGTTGTAATGAACGTGCATCATGATCTGCACGGCATCCGTCTCCGACTTGTGGAAGATCTCCTTGAGCACGGCCACCACGAACTCGCGCGTGGTGTAGTTGTCGTTGTGCAGGAGGACCTTGTAGAGCGTCGGCCTCTTCAGCTTCTGCTTGGGGACGGCCTCCGTGACGACCTGGCCGTCATCGTGTTGGTGCTTCTGAGCCATGGGCTTGCGGACTCCCTTGCCTTCGCTGCGCTTTGCCTCTGGCGGGCCTGCCTGAAACCCCTCAGACCCGCTCCTTGAAACCCGTCTCCGCCCACCACAGCGGCAGGCCGCTTTCCACGGCTGCCCGCTCGTGCGCCAGGAAGCCGCGCACCGCCCGGTCCAGGCCGGGGTGGAGGAACAGATGCGCACTGTACGTGAGGTGCGGCTCGAAACCCCGGGTGAGCTTGTGCTCGCCGCCCGCTCCCGGCTCGAAGCGCTCGCGGCCCTGCGCGATGCAGTCCTCCACCGGGTGGTAGAGGCACACGTTGAAGTGCAGGAACGGATGGTCCTCCAGCGCTCCCCAATAACGGCCGTACAGCGTGCGCGGCCCGGTGAAGTTGAACGCGCCGGCCACCGCGCGGCCTTCCCGGCGGGCCTCCACGAACTCGCACCGGTGCCGGAAGCCGGCGAGCAGGCGGGCGAAGAAGTCCTCGGTCAGGGAGCGCACGCCCCACGGGTAGCGGTCCACCGTGGAGGCGTAGAGCCGGTGGGCGCGGGCCGCGTCCACCTCCTCCAGCGCGTCGCCGCGGAGGGTGCGCACGGTGATGCCCTGGGCTCCCAGCGCGCGGCGCTCGTGCTGAAGCTGGTGCCGCCGCTTGGAGCGGAAGCGGCCGAGGAAGTCCTCGAACGTCCGGTAGCCCGCGTTGCGCCACAGGTACTGCACGCCCAGGCGCAAGGCATAGCCCTGGGCCTCCAGCACCGGCAGCTCCTCCGGGGTGGGGAAGAGGACGTGGACGCCGGAGAGCCCCTCCGCGCGCGCGTACTCCAGCGCGGCGTTGTACAGCTCCGCCTCGCGGGAGGGGGCGTCCTCGCCGGGGGCCACCAGCACGCGGCGGCCGGTGGCGGGGGTGAAGGGCACGCCCAGGACGAGCTTGGGGTAGTAGCGCAGGCCCGCGCGCTCGGCGAGGGTGGCCCAGGCGGCGTCGAAGACGAACTCGCCGTGGCTGTCGTCCTTGAGGTACGCGGGCGCGGCGGCGACGAGGCGCGAGCCCCGCCAGATGGTGAGGTGCCGCGGGTGCCAGCCGCGCTCGGGCACCACGCTGCCGCTCTCCTCCAGGGCGGCGAGGAAGCCCCACTCCAGGAAGGGCACCGACGCCGGGTCCACGAGCGCGTCCCACGCCGACGCGGGGACGTCGGTGATGGACTGGAGCAGGCGCAGCGTGGTGGGGAGCGGGGCGGACATGGACGTGGCGAGCGCCAGCCTATAACGGCGGGTGGCGGCTGCCGCCACGGCGGCCAGGGCGCCGTCTACTTCCCGCGCGTGAGCTCCTGGGCCAGGAACCCGGCCACCTCCGTGAGGCCCGCGGCGGCCCGCTTGCGGCCCTCGTCGGACTCCATGACGCGCCGGGCGGCGTCGCTGGCGGTGCCCACCTCCAGGTCCAGCAGGATGAGGAAGGCGCTCCAGCCGGCCGTCACGTTGGCGACCTTGCCCGGCCGCTGCGGCCGGTCGCTCAGGGTGGCGGCCACCTTCTCCAGGAGGCCCTCCTCCTTGAGACGTTTCGTGCTCCCGAGCATCTGCGTCCAGGTGGCCTCCAGCAGGGAGGTCAGGAGGCGCCCGGAGAGGGCGGTGGACAGGCGCTGGGCGGCCTCCTCGGAGTCAATGCGGTGGGCGTCCGCGTAGGTGGGGCCCAGCTTGGCCACCACCACGGCCTTGGTGGCGAGGTGGGCGAGACGCGGAGGGAAGGGCATAGGGGCCCTGTCTTACATCGGTGACGGGCCTTTGCTCCATCCGGAGTGAATGAATGGCGCGGGGCGTTTGCCTGACAGCCGGACAGGTTGCTATGGGGCCCGGCGCCCTTTAGAGGAAGCGGACTTTCGTAGGGAGAACACATGTCAGTGAACATCCAGCTCGAGTGGACCCCCAACCCCAGCACGTTGAAGTACGTGGTGGACCGCAAGCTGCTGGGCGGTGGCGCGGTGAACTTCACCAACCGGGACGACGCGCAGGCCAAGTCGCCCCTGGCGCTCCGGCTCATGGACATCCAGGGCGTGACGGCGGTGATGCTGGGCACGAACTTCGTCACCGTGACGAAGGGCGAGTCCGGCGAGTGGGACGAGCTCAACGACTCCGTGATGTCCACGCTGGACACGCACCTGTCCGAGGGCCTGCCGGTGGTGGACGAGGCGGCGGTGGCGGCGTCGCGTCAGGCGACGAGCGCGGACGGCACGGTGGAGCAGCGCATCCAGTTCATCCTGGACGAGGAGATCCGCCCGGCCGTGGCGCAGGACGGCGGTGACATCACGCTGGACCGCTTCGAGGACGGCATCGTGTACCTGCACATGAAGGGGTCGTGCGCGGGCTGCCCGTCGTCCACGGCGACGCTGAAGATGGGCATTGAAGGCCGGCTCCGGGAGATGATCCCGGAGGTCACCGAAGTGGTGTCCGTCTGAGGCGGAACGTCAAGGCGCCGCAGGTCCGCAAGGAGCTCTTGCCGGACCAGTCCCAGGCGCTCCTGCGTGAGCTGCACCTGCTCACGCGCGAGGGACACCTCAACGCGGACGCGCTGCGCAAGCTCAAGCAGGTGAACCACCTGGTGGGCCTCTTGCGCCCCGCGATGGAGGACGTGCAGGCGCGCCACGCGAACCCGCTGGTGGTGGACGCGGGCAGCGGCAACGCGTACCTGGGCTTCGTCGTCTACGAGCTGTTCCTCAAGGACGCGGCGGGCGGTGAGCTGCTGTCCATCGAAGGGCGGCCGGACCTGACGGAGCGCGCGAAGGGCCGCGCGGAGCGGCTGCGCTTCGACCGGATGCGCTTCCAGACGGCGCACATCGACGCGGCGGAGTACCCGGAGCGCATCCACGTGCTGATGGCGCTGCACGCGTGCGACACGGCCACGGACGACGCGCTGGTGGCGGCCATCAAGCACGGCGCGGACCACGTGGCGGTGGTGCCGTGCTGCCAGGCGGAGGTGGCCGCGCAGCTGAAGGAGAAGAAGGCGAAGCCGGCCGGCTCCATGTCGCTGCTCTTCCAGCACCCGTGGCACCGGCGCGAGTTCGGCTCGCACCTGACGAACGTCATCCGCGCGCTGACGCTGGAGGCGTTCGGCTACCAGGTGACGGTGACGGAGCTGACCGGGTGGGAGCACTCGTTGAAGAACGAGCTCATCCTCGGGCGGCGGGTGCACCGGGACAACCGGCGCGCGCGGCTCCAGCTCCAGGCGCTGCTGGCGGAGACGGGCGTGCAGCCCCGGCTGACGCGGCTGCTGGGCATCACGCCCGCGGGCGCTG
>NZ_JBKGHJ010000318.1:0-10364 GCF_046520365.1 Corallococcus sp. 4LFB | reverse complement strand
AGGGTGCGTTGGGCCTCTTGAGCGAGGAGTCCCGGCGCATCCGAGAAGGCTCCCATCGGCTCATGGATGCGCTGCACCGGATGTACCAGCACAAGGACAAGGGGGACTTCGGCCGCGCCCGCCAGGAGATGCAGGACGTCCTCAAGGTGGAAGTCGTGCCCCACTACCGCGCCCTCGCCGAAGGGCAGCTCGAAGACATGGCCGACGCGCCGTAGCGACGAGCGCCTTCCAGCAGCGGTGTTCCGGGCGAAAGTGTCACTTTCGCCTTCGAGCTACTTGCCGCAGGAGCGCCCTCCAGAGAGGGCGCTTCGCGGCCCAGACTCAGGCTGGCGTCACCTTGTCGAAGGGGCGCACCACCTTCCTGGCGTCGGAGACGCGCTCCAACGTCACCGTCTTCGCCTTCTCGTCGACGGCCTTCACCTTCGCATTGAAGGCGCCCCGCCCCTGCTTGTAACGCACCTCCTGTCCCACCTCGTATGCGACGGGCGTCGCGGGGCTAGGGCCAGGGCTGGAGCTGGGGACGGCGGCCGTCGCGGTGCGTCCCGCCGCACTCGGACGCCCTCGGCGCTTCTGGGGTGCAGCCTTCGTCCGCGTGGGCTTCGGCGCAGCCTCCGGCCTTACATACTTCCGCACGGGCACCGAGGGCGTGCGCTTCGGCGCGGACGCGGGTATGCGCTGCGACGCGGGAGGCGGTACGGGGGCCCGCTTCGGCGCGGACGCCGCATGAGCCGAGCCGGACCCAATGCCCAGGAACTGAGCAATCTTCCCCAGCAGCTCCAGTTGCCGCTCCTGCAGCTCCACCTGCCGGCCCATCGTCTTCTCCACCGCCTCCGCCACCGCAGTCTGGATGATGCCCTTCATGTCGTTCTGCATGTGCTTTCGCTCACTTTCGTCGCGGGACGTACAACCCTCGCGCTCTCAACACGGACAACAATTCAGCCTCTTGCACTCACGCTACACCAAGGAGTCCAGGCATCCGGACTCCTGTCTCAAAATGAAGCCTTCACCTCGCGCCAACGCTCGCGCTGCACCGCCCACGTCCCCGCGTGTGCAATGGCCCGGAGGCTTCGCTCGCTGAGGGGCTCCTCTCCATCCACGGCCTCGAGGAACAGCACCTCCTCCTGGATGTCGGGCGCCAGCAACTGCAAGTCCAGCAGGTGCGTCACGCGCGCGCGGGTGAAGCCCAACTGGGCTGCGACGTCCGCCGCGCTCCCCACCAACCCTCGCGCAATAGCGGACTCCACGTGGTGCGCCAGGGCCAGCATGCGCGCGACGTGCGCTGGCCGGCGCGCCGCCTCTCGCGGCGGGGGGCGCACGCCCTCCCGGAAGCGCACCTTCGAGCGCCGCACGCGGTGAAACTGCGCGCTGACGAGGCCGGCCTCCGCCGGCCGAGACTCGGGACTCGCGCTCACGCCGCCACCTCGCGCGCGGGCGTTGCGGAGGCACCGGCATGGGCAAGGTGCACATCCACTCTGTCCGTCTCCTCGTCCACCACGACCCGGCCGACGAGGGCCTGCAGCAGGCGCCCCCGGTTGGCGGCCGTGAGGGCGTCCCACACCGCGTCGAAGTCCGCCAAGGCCTGGGCCACCCAGGCCGCCTCCAGCTTCTCCCCCTCCATGGCGTCCAGGGCGCGCTCCACCTCCGCCAGCCGCTTCTTCATGCCGACGGACTCTTCTTCAGCGGCCGTCAGCTTCTCCTCCAGGAGGCGCCGGGTGGGGCCCTCCAGCTTCGAGAGGGAGTCCACCCACTTCGCCGACTCCCCGGCGCGCTTGGCCAGGTCCTTCGGGAGCTGCGCGCGCTCGGCGCGCAGGGCCTTGTGCTTCTCCTCCAGCCGCGCCGTGAGGCGGGCGTGTACCTGCGTCGCGAAGCCCCCACCTACCGAGACTTCCCGCAGCCGGGCGACGACGAAGTCCTCCAGGGCGGCTGCCGGGAGGGGCGAGGCCCGGCACCCCTCCTTCCCCTGCTTGTCCCGGGTGACGCAGCGGTAGTAGCGGTACTCGCGCGTGCCCTTACGCGTGGAGCCGGGCGTCATGGCCTCGCCGCACAGGCCGCAGCGAAGGAGGCCTCGCAGCACGTAGTCCGGGTTGCGCCCGTGGTACTGGATGCCAGGGCCGCGACCCTCCAGGATGTCCTGCACCTGATGGAAGGTGGCTCTGTCCACGATGGGCGAGTGCTCGCCCGGATGCGCCTCGTCGCCATACGGCACGAAGCCCGCGTACAAGGGACTCCTCAAGAGGCGCAGCACGTCCTGCGTCGTCCATTTCCGAGCCGCGCGCGTGGCACCGCTCTGGGCCTCGTGGCGCTTCGTCTTGCGCCCTGTCTCGTTGAGGAGGCGCGAAACCACCGAGGCCTGCTGGTGCTGGAGGTACAACGCGAAGGCCTCCCGCACCACCACCGCCTCGTACTCATTCACCACGAGGCGCTTGTCCTTCACCTCGTAGCCCAGTGGTGCGCGTCCTCCCGTCCACTTCCCCTTGCGGCGCGCGGCGGCCACCTTGTCCCGCGTGCGCTCGGAGATCATCTCGCGCTCGAACTCAGCGAAGCTCATCAGCATGTTCAACGTCAGCCGGCCCATCGCGTCCGCCGTGCTGAAGTTCTGCGTCACCGAGACGAAGGAGGCACCCGCCGCGTTGAAGCGCTCCATGACTTTCGCGAAGTCGAGGAGGCTGCGAGAGAGGCGGTCCACCTTGTACACCACCACCACGTCCACCCGGCCCGCGTCCACGTCCTGCATCAGTCGCTGGAAGGCGGGCCGCTCCATGTTCGCGCCGGTGAAGCCGCCGTCGTCGTAGCTCTCGTCCACCAACACCCAGCCGGGCTGGCGCTGCACGTAGGAGACACAGGACTCGCGCTGGGCGTCCAGCGAGTTGAACTCCATCTCCAGGCCTGCAGCCGTGGACTTGCGCGTGTAGACGGCGCAGCGCTTCGCGTCCGAGGGCGCTGGCTTGCTCTTCCTCATGGCCCCTCCGCCCCCTCTGTTGTCGATACCGGCTCGACGCTCGGCGACGGCTTCTGTCCGGAGAGTTGCTCCGCCACGGCCACCAGTCGCTCCACGTTGTCGTTGAGGCGCTTCAGTTCGCGGACGAGGCTCGGCATCGTCGACTCGAAGAAGCGCTGGCCCATGTGCGTTTGAAAGAAGGCGGGGCCGCTCATGACTTCACCGCCTTCGAGCTGCCGGCCTTGAGTCCAAAGAAGCTGAAGCCATTCCAGGCCGTGCCAGTAATCAGCTTGGCCACGCTGGAGAGGCTTCGGTGAAGCTGGCCTTCGTACTCAATTCCGTCCGCGCGCACCGTCACCCGGTGCTGCGTGCCCTTGAACACGCGCGTCAGCACCGTGCCCGGCGGGGGCAGGCGCGCGTCGCGACCGTCCGCAGTCCCTGCGCGCACGTCCGCAGGGGCTGGAGGAGGCGTCGCGGAGGGCTTCGCCTCCTCCACCTGCCGCATCCTCCAGCGCTCGGGCAGCTTGTCGCCCAACTCTGAGATTCGTGCGACGGCGCGCGCGGAGAGTCCCCCTTCGGCCAGCTCCTGAATCCGGAAGGCCAGGCGCTTCTTCAGGTAGTCCCGGTTGCGGCTGCGCGTGGGCTCGCCGTACAGCTCCTGGTACTTCTCCGCCAGCTCCGGCACCGACATGCTGGCCAGCGCAGCCAGTTGCTGTGGCACGTCCGCCAGCTCCTTACGGGCAGCCCACGCAATCCCCTTCTTCGCCATGGTGGTGTCTCCTTCGTCCGGGGCAGCACGCCCTCGGGCGAAAACCATGGACGCTCTGTCCCCAGAAGAAGACAAGTCGAGAGTCTGCGGCTCAGCCATGCGCGCTCTCCTCTTGGTGCAACTTCATTACGTGCGGCGCATGCTGCGAATGGCGACGAAGCAACAACTCCCAGAGGGCCTCCGAGAGAATCTCCACTGCGGCCTCGCACTGTTGCTGCGGGGCGCGCCGGGTCACTACTCCGCCCATGGGTCGACCTCATCTACCTCTGCGGCAGCCATGTCTGCATTCACCTCCGGCTCGCCTCCCAACTTCTGGAGTGCGTACATCGTCCGCTTCTTGCGGTCCTGGTTCCGCACCACCACCCGCAAGTCCCCAAAGACTCTGTCCCTCGCCGTTTGCAGCGCTCGGCCCAGCCGGCTCTGCTGCGAGCGGGAGCCGCCCTCGCCTCGCACCTGAAGCATCAGCTCGTCCTTCTCGCACAGCTCGTTGAGGCTCGAGACGAGCACCTCCGCCGTGCCATGCGCTCCCCACCAGGCCTGGACGAATTCGCGCCAGGACTCCCCTTCGACGTCCGCATTCGCATAAAGCTCGTCGAGGTTGCCGAGGAAGCCCTCCACCCCAGCCACATTGAGAAGGCCGCCCATGACGGCCGCCCAGTGCTCGAAGGAGCCCAGCCGCTCGCGCCCCAGAGGCCTCCCCGCAGCAATCCACGCCTGCACGAGCGTCAGGGCCGCACGCACCAACTCGCTCCGGTGCTCCTTCACCCAGAGGATAATCGGGTCATGCTTGAAGCGACTTCGCGTCCAGGCCCTGTCCAGCTTGGGGTCGATGCGGATGCGCACGGAGCGACGGGCAATGTCCTTTGAAAGCTTCGGGTTGTTGCCGGTGAGCATCCACATGGCGGTATTGGGCAGCGTCAGCTTCTGCGTCTTGCCCAGGAGACGGTCCGTCCAGGAGGTACTCGTCAGCATGGCGGCGAGGGCCGCGGAGGAGAGCGTCGCCTTCTCATTGGCGTTGTCGAGGAGGATGAGGGGGCGCGCCAGGGCGAGCTCGGCGGTGAGCGTCTTTCGAATCTCCTCTTCATTCTCAGGCAAGGTGCCAATGGCGAACGCCCTGCCCGTCGCCACCCACGAGACGAGGTCGCACAAGAGGCCCTTGCCGGAGCCGACAGCGGGCGCCTCTACGACGTGGAGGGGGGTGCACCCCTCAATCATCCGCCGGACGAAGGGGAGGAGGACGGCGGCGAGGGCATGTGCCTTATCGCTGGGGTGGGCAAATGGGAAGTCCACGAAGACGTCGTCAGAGAAGAGGGCACGTGCGGCGGCAACCTCCTCGGGTGTCGGCCGCTCGGACACGGCGCCGAGGTGAAGCGCAGGAGCGGGCTCCAGCCAGAGTCTGTCCTCCGGGTGCAGCCCAGGCGTCAGGAGGAGCTTCCCGTCCTGTCCGAATACCGGCGTGGTAATGACAGCCTCCACTGAGGGAAGGCCCGGAGGCGGGTACGCGAGGAAGTCCCGCGCGACGTCTTTCGGCGGGAAGACGGAGTGCGGCCTGCCCTCGACTTCCGCTACCCACGTCGCCTCCCGGAGGAGGACTCCGTAGACGGCGGCCTCCGTCATCTCCGAGAGAATGGGCGCCTCCTTCTCGGGCTGCGCGAGTTGCACGAGGGCGTTGCCTCGCACAAAGAGTGGCGCCGCCTCGTTGGCGAAGCCCTGCGTGCTGGCAGCCCGCATGCGACGCGCATTCGCCTGCACCACCGCTTGGCGCGCCTCGGTGACAATGGCCCAAAGTTGGCGGTTGCCCACGTTGATTTCCGGGCGCGCGGCGGACGCACGGCGCTGCGCCATGGCCGCCGCCTCCTTCTCCGCCACCACCCCCTTGAGGTTGGCGTTGAGTGCCCGCCTCCGGAGGCCAAACTTCGCCGAAATGGCGTCCAGCACCACGTCGGCTCGGACTGCCGTGCATTGCTGCAATGAGGCCAGGAGGGGCGCCAGCGCCTTGTCCAAGTCTGCCTTGGGCGCACTCTCTGGAATGCCATCCAGCAGGTACTCCGGGTATGCCCTCGCGCGTCCGAGGACTTCGTGAAGCGTCGCGGCGCCCTGCGACGCGACAAGCGCGTTGACGTCCACCTTCTCGGTGCCCTGCGGACGTGGAAGCAGGGCGACGCACGCCTCTCGGCCCTCGGCCCAGAGGGCTGCGGCAGTCTCCCGCGCGCCCGCCTCTCCGGCGCCGCTGGCCTCGGCGTCATTGCAAATGACGACGCGCCTCGCGTCGCGCGTGAGCTTCAGCAGCCGAGGAATGTCCTGCTTGCGAAAGCGCGTCGTGGCGGGAGAGAGACAAGGAATGCCCGCCTGCATGGCGCTGATGCAGTCGGTGACGCCTTCCGTAATCAGCAGCGTGTCGGCCTTGCGTGCCGCGTCCTCGTTGTAGAAGTAGTCGTTGCGGACGGTGGGTGAGACGTAGGGGTGCCGCTCCGAATGGGTGAGGAGCTTCTTGTACTTCGCCTTCTCCCACTCTTCGTCGCCCGTATATTGCGTCGCGCGGGCGATGAAGTAGACGACGCGGCCATCCTTCCAATATGGGAAGACGAGGCGCTCCCGGAAGAAGTCCTCGACGTGGCCGCCCGGCAGTTGGACGAAGAGGCCCGTCTTGAGGGCCGCCTCGCGGCTCGCGCCCATACCCTCTCTCAGGTGCGCGAAGAGGCCGCCGTCTGCCACCCCAGCTTGAAGCTGTCCACCACCTCGTCGGTGAAGCCGTAGTGCTGTTTGAAGGACTCCTCGCGAATGTTCGCGGGCAGGTGGCGGTGGTAGTAGTCGGCGGCGGCCGTGAGGAGTCGCTCGACGTCGCGGCGCTCCACCAGCGCCTCGAGCTCACGCGCGTGGGACTCGTCATGGGGCGCGGGCAGGGGAATGCCGGCGCGCCCTGCCAGTCGGAATACCGCCTCCTTGAAGTCAACCTTCTCCCTCTCCTGGACGAAGGTGAAGACGTCTCCCCCCAGGCTGCCGCCGTTGGAGAAGTCGTGCCACGTCTGCGTGGCGGGCCACACGACGAAGGAAGGCGTCTTCTCGGGGTGAAAGGGTGAGAGTCCCTTGAGGGTGCTGCCCGAAGGGCGCAACTCGACGTGGGCGCCGACGACGTCGGTTATGTCCGAGCGGCTCCGCACCTGCTCCACGAAGACGCGAAAGCTCATGGCGCAGGCACCTGGGGGCTGCGCCTCGCCGCCGCGGAGTCCAGCCCTCGACGCACAACGGGCTGACGCGCACGCCACGCCAGCATAGCGCCGGGCTGCATCTGCCCAATGACTGTTGGGAGGCCGAGGACATGAGAGGCAACGCGCCCCTCGTCCCCGCGGCTCGCGGAGAAGGAGTCCTGCATGGGTTTCTTTCCGGGGACGTGTAGACGTGCTGCCTCGCAGCACGCCCTCGCTTGGAGGCTCAATTCACCTCGGGCTGGCGCTCAGCAGTTTCGTTCCCAAAACGCCCGGTACTCGACGGCAACCGCTTCGACGAAGGTTTGCCACTCCTCGCCGCGCATGGCTGACACGTCCCCAACCTGCTGCATTCCGAGGTGGTGGTGGAGGAGGCGCTCCACCCTCTTGCGCGGCATGGTTTTCAGTACGTCAGAGAGGTACTGCACGAGGCGCGCGTTGGGTGGCCTTGCGCCCGCGTCGCCGCGGCGCGCCGCTTCGGCTTGCGTCGCCGCGTCCACCCGGAGCCTCGCCAAGTCGTGAAGCGGCAGCCCCTGGAAGGCCTGCTGCTGCTCCGGGGACAGGCGGCGCTCGGGCTGCAGGGAGTAGCGCGTCTGCCACCAGTCCTTCGCGGCCCCGTGACGCTGGACTTCAACAGCCCACGTCTCAAGCCCAAACGTGTGCCGCATGCGCAGGGCTTCCTTGAAGAAGGCAATCCCGTACTCCAGCACCTTCACCTCGCGCGTCTCGAAGAGGGCGACGTTGTGGGTGAATCGCAGCACGGGCTTGTGTCCCTCCACCTTCAGCCTCCGGGTGAAGGGGACGAACTTGTTGTCAATGAAAGCCACGTCGCGCGGGTGCGGCTCCCCGAGGAAGACGACGACGGCGCTGTCTCCGTCATTCTCCAGCTTCAGCCAGGCGTCCCCGGCCTCCTTGGGCTGCTTCGCCAACTCCTGCGTGCGGCAGTCCTCCCTCAAGGACTGGGCTGGGGCAGGGCTGGGCGTCTGGGTAACTGGCCTGGGGGAGTCGCTCTCGTCACGCATGTGTGCCTCGGGGCCGGAGGAGGTTGTGGCCGCTGCTGCTGAGAAGCCGCTCCGTCCCTGCAGGGACAAAGGCTCGGGGCCCGCAATCGGGGACATGCTGACGCGCCCGAATTTCCACCGGGGCCTCCGACTCGCCAGGTACTCAGGTTTTGCGGGAGTCCTGGTGGCTTGCCCGGCGTCCGGCAGCACCATGAGGAGGCTGCGGCGGGCCATCCCGCATGGAGGGGCGCTCCTTCATGAGGGCGGCGATGGCCTCTGCTGGGCGGGCCTCATGCCCCTGCCTTGGACACGGGCGGAGTTCCCACCTCCTCCATTCGGACGCCCACGCTGCGCTCCAAGGGAAGAGGCCACGAGCACTCCACGAGGGGCTGGCCTACGACTGCTCGGAACGAATGAGGAGTGCGTGGGCGAGGCAACCTTTGCGCCGAAGGGCCTGGACAGCCGCCTTCCCCAGAAGCCGCTCTCGCTCGAACCAGGGCAACCCCAGCAGGACGCACGGGGTGGTGCTCACCGGTGACGCGCAACCGGCGGCCCCAGCACGACGCGAGGGCAAATAGGACGATGAAGGCGGGGAACAGGAGAGTGAGTCGCCTCACCACCTACATTCTCCCCTCCGACTCTCGCATTCCTGCCGGACTGCCGGACTTCATGCCGGACTTCCCCCGCTGAAGTCCGGCACCAAAAATCGCTGTAACTGCGAGGGGTTAAACCATCCTGCCGGACTTGCCGGACTTCCTCCCCCGTCCCGCCCCTCTACGGGGAAATATTTTCTGCGCGCTTCCCTCCCAAAATATTTTCCCTCGCGTACGTAAAAGTGGCTTTGAAGTCCGGCAAGTCCGGCAGAGTGACTCAACCCCATGAAGTTGTTACGGAAATTACTGCCGGACTTCATGCCGGACTTCTGCCGGACTTTGGAGAAGTCCGGCGGCTGAAGTCGGGGTGTTGGTGCCTTGCTTCAACTGGAGGTACAGGGCGCCTGGGTGAGACCTCGGCACCTCCGGCTTCCCTGCCCTGGTTGCTCTGGACGCCAGGGACCGGCTCAACGGATCGCATCCGGGTCGGCCAACCAGCTCGCGACTCCTGCGCTCTCAGGACTGGCCACTTGCGCCCGGTTGCCCTTCGCCTGCGCGAGGAAGGCGGGGCAAGGGCGAGAACCGTTCAGGCTTCAGCGAAGCGGCCCTTTGACGCTCCTGAGCACCCGGGCTGCTTGAGCGGAGCTGGACTTCGATTCGCGCAGGTGCCCCACAGTAGAGGGCGGCCCATGACAGTTCGAAGGCGCGGCTGTCTCGGCGGCTGCGCGAAGCCCGAAGCTGTTCGTCCAGGTGGGCCCTGGGCCAGCGACACTCCCGCGCTCGGGACGATGCCCCTCCAGCAGGCTCTCTTCCCCCCACGCCCCCCTTTGGGGCGAATCCCAAGAAAGTGAACGGGCTTCATTCCCGAGCTTGTTCACTTTCAGGCCCGTTCACTTTCACCGGACCAAGCCCCACCAGGCCAGGCTCCGCCGTGGAGCTCACCTGGCGCGCGGAAGCACACGCCTGGCGCCGCAGGTCTCGTAGTTTCGCGGGGTTGGGGCGCCAAGCCACCAGGTGCTCGAGCACCGCGGTCCGAGTCCGAGCCTGAACTCGCGCCCGGAAGTACACTCCGTCCAGCGGGCCGGACTCCAGCGCGCCATTCACTTCCCCGGCCCACCTGCCCCCTCCCCGCTGGGGTCCGCTTGCCGCCCCTGGCCCCTAGCGCGCGCCCCCGATTCAGCCCCGCGCACCAACGCCTCCTCTGCGTGGCGCCCCGTTCGTGCGCGCGTGTCCTCCAGCGCTTCGGGCCGCAGGGCTTTGTGCTCTCCGTGAGGCCCACGACTCCCCGCGACCGCCCTCGAAGCACCGGCCCGCCGTCCCGCGCGCAGCTGGGCGCGCGTGCCGTTACCAGGGCCGAGCCGAATGGCCGAAAACAGGTAAAGGCGGCCATTCGGCGTCACGGACCCCACGCTGTTTCGCGCGCTTACGAGGCCTCATAAAGGGCCGAAGCGCCGAGGCCGATTGCCGCTTTCCGCTGGTTGGGGCCGCCTGCCGCGCACCCTCGCGGCCCAGCTCCTCCCCCGTCACCGTCACTGCCTGCCCCTGCCGGGCGCCACCATGCCTACCGACGACGCCAGCACGCCTACCCCGCCTACCCCTGACGCCAGGGTGGGGGGTGGTGCGTTTTTTCGTGCGGGCCTCGCCGCCGGGGCGTGTACCTGGGGCCCTTTTCGAGAGAGTCACCTCTGAAAAAGTGAACACCCCGCGCCTGTTCATTTGCACCCGGTAAGTGAACGCCTCGCGCTGTTCACTTTCGCCGGCCGTGCCTGGGGCAGCCCGCGCGATCTCCGCGCACAACTGCCCTCACCGCCTCCGCGCGGCACCCCGGCCCAGCCAGGGGCTCTCGCGGGCGCTCAG
>NZ_JBKGHJ010000317.1:0-10365 GCF_046520365.1 Corallococcus sp. 4LFB | reverse complement strand
TGGGCCTGCCGGGGGATGTGGAGCCCGTGATGGTGTTCCCCTGGTACGGGAACCCCAAGCCCGTGCCTCCGCTGCGGCAACTACCGGCGGGGAGATTCGAGAAGCACCACATCTTCCCTCAGGAACAGCGTCTGGCTGAGTGGTTCAAGGAAAGAGGCATCGACATCCACCAGTACACGATCCCGATTCCCGTGCACATCCACCGACGCATCCATGGCGGAGGGCCCAAAGGGGGACTGTGGAACCAGGCCTGGCGTGAGTTTCGAGAGACGAACAACACTGCTCAGGCACCAGAGATCTTCAAGCACGCCGGGGAACTCATCTACCGCTTCCAGCTTCTGGGTGGGCCCATCGAGAAGTACAACTGACCGCCCATGACCCGTTTTTTTCGCCTCCGCCACGACAAGACGGTCGACTTTCGCCTCAACGGTCTCGTCGATGCCACGCACAAATGGGGATTGCCGGGCCTGAAGAACTGCCCGGGATGTGGTGCCACTTGGAGCACCTCCGCTCAGCTCTATCCATGCGTCGACCTGTCCGAACTGCCGGAACGGGCGGAATTCGAAGAACCCCGTGCAGAACTGCTCCCCGAGTTCATCCGCCTTCGCGAGTTGGTGCGTCCCCTGACGCCACCCCATACGGAACTTCCGCCTGGCACCAACTTCGGGCCGCTAGTGGGCCGCGCCTCCGGTCAGTTCCAAGGCTTCGTCGGTCTTGAGGATTGTCTGATCGTCTTGCGGCGCGACACGCTCGAAGCCCTCCAGGCCGCGGGCATCCGAGGGCTGCTCGGGTGCAAGACAGAGCTGCGGTTCCGGCAGAAGACGCCTCCGGAGATCCTCGAGCTTCAACTCGAACTGCGCGGCCGGATGCACCGTGACTGCCTTCCGCCCGACCTTGCACCGCCCTGTCCTACCTGCGGACGCGTAGGCCTTCGCCTTCCGGAGGACCTCATCCTCGACGGAGCCTCCCTGCCCACGGACCTGGACCTCTTCCGCCTGGGCGACTACGGCACCGTCCTCATCGGCACGGACCGCTTCAAGGACGCGGTGGAGCAGGGCGGGTGGACGGGCATCTCCTTCCGCGAACTTCCCGTCCGCTAACTGGCGGGGAAGGGCGGTGGCTCCACCACCACCTCCATGGGCAGGACCTCCTTCTCCGCGATCCACTTCACCCACAGCTTCGGACGCGCGGTCGTGCCGTGGTGCTTGGGCCGCTCCAACCGGATGGACAGCCAGTTGCGGTCCCGCAGGTACAGCTCCTTGCCCACCGGCAACAGCTCCGTGTGCAGGAACCCCGGCAGGTCCTCCCGCGAAGCCTCCGACATCGCCAGCATCCCCTTGAACGCGAGCCACCCCGGCGGCGGGTGCACGATGGGCGACGACGTCGCCTGCTCGATGAACACCTCCCCCACCGTGCCCAGCGCCGGAACCAGGTGGTCCGGGTTGCGTGAACGCACCCGCGCCCTGGCCCCCACGTGCACGTCCCCGGACAACACCGTCACCGCGCAGTAGGACTTCTTCGCCAGCGAGAACAGGTTCATCAACATCCGCGTGCGCTCGCCCCGGTGCACCGCGGACTCCCACTGGTCCAGCAGGTCGTCACGCAGGCCCACGCCGCCCCCGCTCATGCGCTCCATCGCCGGCCCGAAGCGCAGGTGCACCAGCGGCACCGACGACACCACCAGCACGTGCCTCGCCTTCTTGCCGTTCTCCGGCCGCTGGCGGTGCTCGTCCCTCCAGGCGTCGAAGGCGTCCCACTGCGACCGGCTCATCACCGTGAACTCGGACTGCTGATGCGCGTCCTCCGTGTCGATGACCCGGCTGGTCCGCCCGCTCCTCAGGTCCAGCAACACCACGTCCAGGTCGCAGTCCGCCGTGGAGAAACAGAACGTCTGGAAGTAGTGCCGCGCGGGCTGCGTCACCCCCCGGTCGTCCGGCTCGCGCGCCGTCGCCGGCTGGTCCAGCCAGCCTCGCTGGAAGGCCTCGAAGGCCCGCGCCGCCGCGCTGTAGATGGCCCGGTACCAGGGGGCCTGCTGGAGCTCCTCGTGCGAACCCCACCCGTCGAAGATGTCGTGGTCGTCCCACATGAAGAGGCCCGGCACCCGCCTGAGCATCGGCGCGATGCCCTGGCTCCCGCCCCACCGCTCCCGGTAGAGCCAGACGTATTCCACGAGCAGACGCTCCGACAGGCCGTCCGGAACCGGCAGCTTCAACCGCTCTGAACGGGGCAGCTTCATGAACGCGTTCAACACATCCATCGTGTTGTGCAGCGAGTCCGCGTAGAGCTGATCCCCACCCCCGATCAGCAGCTGGAACCCCGGCGTCTTCGCTGGATCCACCGGGTCCTTCAGGTGGTGTTGCAGCATCCGCTCCCAGAGCGCGAAGGGCTGCCCCAGGTCGCTCCAATCACTCGCACGGCTGGCGCCGTTGCAGGAGAAGAACGCGATGTTCGGCGATACACCCCGCGCCGGAATGACGACATCCGACACCACCAGCGGCTCCGGCGGGATGACCGTGGATGACCACGGCCGGTCATCTCGCGGCGGTGGACGCTCGAAGGTCACCGGCACGCCGGGCGTGTCTGGTGATTCGAAGTGATAGGACAGCCGCTGGGCCACGTCCTTGCGCGGCAGGACGACCTCCCAGCGCCACACCACGCCCCGGGTGTTCTTGGGCAACGCGGTGAAGTCCACGGCGGCCTTCACCTCGTCGAACACCGCGACCCGCTTGCCCTTCGCGTCCTGGAAACACAGCCGCAACGCCGGAGGCTTCCTCGCCGACGTGCTGTCGAGGAACACGTTGACGAAGAAGCTCCACACGTCGTGGGACTTCGGGTCCGGCGTGGCCTGCGCCCTGGCGTACAGGATGGGTCCCAGCAAGAGCTTCATGGGGAAAGCCTTGCATGGACGCCCCTTCCTGTCTCACCCCTTGGGCGGCGTCACCGCGAGCGGCTGGTACGTGCCGAAGCTCCAGACGTTTCCCTCGGGGTCCAGCGCGCTGAAGTCCCGCGAGCCGTAGTCCGTGTCGTGCAGCTCCATGGCGATGCTCGCGCCCGCCGCCTTCGCCCGCGCGTACAGCGCATCCGGGTCCGTCACCACCACGTAGATGCCCTGGTTCTTCAGCGGCACCTCTTTCGACGCGGCCAGCTTCAGCCGGCCACCCTCCGCGCCGCCGAACATCACCAGCCCGTGGCCCAACGTCAGCTCCACGTGGGCAAGGGCGCCGTCAGGCTTGCGGTAGACGACCCGCTCCTCGCAGCCGAAGGCCTGCTTCAGGAAGCGCAGGGCGGCCTCCGGGTCCGCGTAGTGGAGGAAGGGATAGAGGCTGGGCAGGGGCATGGACATGGCGAGGTCTTCCTTTCACCGAGCATCCTGCCCATCCCCCTCCGGCGCGGCTTGTACGGATTTCACCTGCGAGCCGGATTCGAAGCCCCCCGCGTCGGGGAGCGAGCGGCGCAGCAGGGCGGACGGCGGTCCCCCGGTGAACTGGCGGAAGTCCCGGTTCAGGTGCGCCTGGTCGAAGTACCCCAGCTCCACCGCCAGCTCCGCCCAGCGCACCGGCCCCCCCGCCTTGATGCGCTCCACCGCCCGGTCGAAGCGCAGCAGGCGCGCCAGCCGCTTTGGAGGCAACCCCACCTGTTCATGGAACTGGTGGATGAGGTGCTTGTGGCTGTGCCCCAGCTCACTCGCCAGCGCGGCGATGTCCACCTGGCCTCCCGTGCGCTGGATGCGCTCCACCGCCCACCGCACCCCGGCCTCCACCCTGGGACCGCGCTCCACGCGCTGGAGCAGGAAGGCATCCGCGCGAGCGAAGCGCGTCTCCCAGTCCGGCGCCTCCTCGAGCTGCTCCACCAGCCGCCGCGCCTCGCCGCCCCACAGGTCCTCCAGGCCCGTCACGCAGTGGGACAGCTCGTGCATGGGCACGCCGAAGACACTCCGGGCTCCCAGGGGCGTGAGGTTCACCTGGAGCCCGTGGGACACGCCGCCGTGCTCGGTGGTGCTCCAGCGCTCGTCCAGGCCCGCGACGAAGCCGGAGCAGTGCCGCGTCACCCGGCCCGCGTCGTCCAGGTGCTTCAGCAGCGGCCCGAACTCCAGGATGAGCACCACCTGCACGCCGGGCAGCTCCTGCCGGCGCATCGGCTGGGGCATGGCCTCGCGGTAGCCGCAGTAGTCCCGGACCAGCGGCGCCAGCGCCGGCGGCGGCGTGGCCAGCGCCATCTCCCAACCGCCCCGCTCGGACGCGTGGCGCACCACCCGGACGCGATGCATGCGCAGGACTATTTCGAGCCCTTGCGCAGGAAGTCCAGCAGGGCCGCGTGCCACTTCTCCGGCGACTCGAAGTGGGGGATGTGGCCCACGTTGGGAAGCTCCACCAGCGTGGCGCCCGGGATGGCGGCGGCGGTCTTCTTCCCCAGCGCCGGGTACTGCCCCAGCTTCGGCAGGAGCGCGGGCGGCACGCTGCCCTTGCCCACCACCGTGCGGTCCTCCTGCCCAATCACCACCAGCGTGGGCACCTTCACGTTCGGGAACTCGTGCACCACGGGCTGCTCGTAGATCATCGTCTGCGTGGCGGCGGAGACCCAGGCCAGGCGCGGGTACTCGCCGCTGAGCGTCTGGCGGTAGAGGACCTGGACGTATTCGTCGTACTCGGGCTTCCACTTCACGTAGTAGCCGCGCTGGTACTTGCGCAGCCCCTCCTCCGTGGCCTGGAGGTTCTCCTGGTAGAGGTCCCCGGTGGACTTCCACGGGACGCTCTCGCGGTAGTCCTCCAGCCCGATGGGGTTCTCCAGCACCAGCTGCGTGGTCACCTCCGGGTACATCAGCGCGAAGCGCGTCGCGAGCATGCCGCCCATGCTGTGGCCCACCACCGCGGCCTGCTTCACGCCCACCGCCTCCAGCACCTGCCGGGTCAGCGACGCGAGCGTGTGGAAGCTGTACGCGATGGCCGGCTTGGACGACTTGCCGAAGCCAATCTGGTCCGGCACGACGACGCGGTAGCCCGCGCCGGTGAGCACGCGGATCGTGTCCTTCCAGTACGCGCCGAAGAAGTTCTTGCCGTGCAGCAGCACCACCGTGCGCCCGTTGGCGTTGCCCGTGGGCTTCACGTCCATGTACGCCATGCGCAGGTCCTGGCCCTCCAGCTTGACGGGCAGGAATTGCACGGGGGCGGGGTAGGGGTAGCCCTCCATGCCCAGGCCCAGCGCCTCCGGCGTGCGTTTCGCTTCCTGCGCGTTCGCGGCCGGAGCGGAGAGCAACAGGGCGGAGAGCAGCAGGGCGGGAACGCGGACGGAGGACATGGGGCTCCTTGGCGGAACGGGACGCGCGGGAACGGCAGTGTGGCCGGGACATTCCCCCGCGTCGCGGATTTCAGAGCGCTCCGCCCTCCCGGAGGTTGATGCCGTATTCCAGGTAACCCTTGAGGCAGCTCATCATGTGCATCCAGCCACCCGCGTTGCCGTAGGACGCCTCGAAGCCCTTCTCATCCGGCTTCCACCCGGACTCGCTCACCTTCACCATCGTGTTGCTTGCGTCCAGCGCCACGAAGGACATCTCCACGCGCGTGAGGGCGCCGCGGTCCGCGGGCCACTCGAAGACGATGCGCTCGTTGGGGATGACCTCGCGCGTGATGACGTCGAACTCGCCCGGGGCCTCCGCGAAGCTCCACTTCACCGTCGCGCCCTCGGCCAGCGGACCGCTGCTCGTCTTCACGAAGTAGCCGCTCAGCTTCGCGGGGTTCACCACCGCCTCGAACACCTGCGCCACCGGCTTGCGGATCTTCAACTGCACCTGGAACTTCGGCTCCATTCGCCACCCCTTGCCGTGAACTGGTCCAGGCCCCGAAATAGGTTATAGAAATATAACATGTCAAGGAGCGACCGGGACGACCTCATCTTCAAGGCGCTGGCGGACTCGCGCCGGCGGGCCATCCTGGACCTGTTGAAGGACGCGCCCCGGACCACCGGGGAGCTGTGCGAGCACTTCGAGAAGACCCTGGACCGCTGCACCGTGATGCAGCACCTCAAGGTGCTGGAGAAGGCGGAGCTGGTGCTGTCGCACAAGGAGGGGCGGACGCGGTGGAACCACCTCAACGCGGCGCCCATCCAGGACATCCACTCGCGGTGGATCAGCGCCTACGCCACGCACGCGGTGAAGCTGCTGACGAAGCTGAAGCGGGACCTGGAGGAGGACTGACGGCGCGTCAGTGCGCGCTGTCGGAGAAGGGCTGGACGTCCGCGGCCTGGGCCAGGGGCTCGTTCTCGAAGCGGGCGGGCTTGAGCAGGCGCGTGCTGAGCACCAGCGCGAGGAAGATGGCGGCGGAGCCGATGGTCACGAAGCGCAGGTGCATGCGGTCCGCGAGCGCGCCCTGGAACCAGACGCCCAGCGAATAGCCCGCGCCCAGCACCATGCTGTAGAGGCTGCCCATGCGCGCTTGCAGCTCGCGCGGCACGCGGCCCTGGCAGGACGCGCTCAGGCTGCTCATCAGCACCAGGTAGTTGGCGCCGAGGAAGAAGATGCACACCGCGGCCACCTGGAGCGTGGGCGCCAGCCAGTACACGCCCGCCAGCACCGCGATGGTCGTCGCCGAGTAGCCGCGCAGCTTGCGCTGCCCGAAGAGCTCCGCGAGCGTGCCCACGCCCAGCGCCGCCGTCACCGCGCCCGCGCCCTGGCACGTCACCAGCAGCGACGTGGCCGCCGCGCCCTGGCCCAGCTCCCGGATGGCGAACACCGGCACCAGGCCGATGAAGGGCGCCACCAGCGCGGCCACGAAGAAGGTGGCCACCAGCACCAGCGAGATGTCCTCGTCGTCGCGCGCCACGGTGATGCCGCGCCGGATGCCGTCCCAGAGCGGCTCACGCTTCACGGCCGCGTCCCGCGCGGGCGGCTCCACGCGCCACAGCGCCACCAGCACCGCGAAGAAGGACAGCGTGTTCGCGAGCAGCGCCCACGCGGGCCCGCCCGCCTGAAACACCACCGCGGCCAGCGTGGGGCCCAGGATTCGGCCCAGGTTGAACTGCGCGGAGTTGAGGCTGGTGGACAGGTGCAGGTCTTCCGGCGGCACCAGCTCCGCCAGCAGCGCGGAGAAGGCCGGATAGGTGAGCGTGCTCACGCACCCGTTGAGGAACGAGATGACGCCGATGACGGACACCGACAGCTGTCCGCGGAACGCCAGCACCGTCAGCACCGCCGCGAGCGCCGCCTGCAGCAGCGCGCCCAGCCCCGCGTACGCGCGCCGGTCGAAGCGATCCGCCAGCGCGCCGCCCACCGGCGCCAGGATCACCGCGGGCAGGAACGACAGCGCGACGACGGCGCCCGTCCACTCGGCCTTGCCCGTGGTCTGCGTGACGTACACGCCCATCGCCACCGTCTCCATCCAGGTGCCGATGTTGGAGACGAGCGCGCCCAGCCACACCGCGAAGTAGCCGGGCGAGTCGAACGGGCGCAGCGAGGTCAGTCGTGGGAGTCGATGGGCAGGCACGTCGGAGTCTGTCTTAGCGCACGCCGCACGCTCGCGCCTTGCACGGCGCGGCACGCTTGGAGGCGCAATGAAGCGCATGGCAGCCCAGGCAGCAGCCCTGCTTCAACGAAGCGCGCATTCCCTGACGGTGAGGCGCGCTGCGTGACCTGCAAAACACCCACGAAAGGCGCGGCGCTCCGTGGGTGCGGGTGCGGCGTTGTCGGGAAGGCGCGGCGCTACGGCGCGGTGCTGGAGGCCGTGGCGGGCGACTTGCGCGCGGAGAGGCGGCCGTCGTCGGCGATGCGGGCCCCCGTGTCGGGGAAGTCCTCGGCGGTGAGCTTGCGCACCAGCGAGACGACGTTGGCGTCCGGGTCCGGCTGGGTGATGCCTTCGCCCACCTGCTTCGTGGGGAGGATGCGGCCGGTGGAGAAGCGGCCGTTCGCGTCCAGCTCCACCTCGAGGATCATCCCCAGGCCCTGCGGGCCCCTGAGGTTGAAGCGGCCGTAGGTGGCGAAGTTGCCCATGGAGTAGGCGATGAGGCGGCCCTGGTAGAACTCCATGGCGCGCGCGACGTGCGGGCCGTGGCCGAGCACCAGGTGCGCGCCCGCGTCCACCACCGCGTGGGTGAAGACGCGCAGGTCGCCGCGGTCCTCGCCGAAGAACAGCTCCTTGCCGGGCGGGACGTGCAGGGCCTTGCTGCCCTCCGCGCCGCCGTGGAAGGAGACGATGACGATGTCGTGCGTGGCGGCGGTCTGCTTCACCAGCGCGGTGGCCGTGGGCAGGTTGTTGAGGTGGTTGCAGCCCGCGGACGTGTGGAAGGCCACGAGGCCAATCTTCAGGCCGTTGCGCTCCAGCGTGGCGACGCTGCCCGGCGGACCGCTCCAGGCGATGCCCAGCGCGTCCAGCGTGGACTCGGTGGCGCGGCGGCACTCCTCGCCGAAGTCGCCGGAGTGGTTGTTGGCGGTGGAGACCACGTCCACGCCGGCCTGCTTCAGGTACTCGCCGAAGGAGGTGGGGGAGCGGAACGCGTAGCAGTTCGCGGGCGAGCGGCACTTGGTGGTGCGGCCGGTGTCGCAGAGCGGCCCTTCCAGGTTCACGAAGGTGAGGTCCGCGTCCTCCAGCAGGGGGCGCACGCTGGCGATGACGCTGCCGCCGCCCTCGGGGGGCAGGTAGCCCTCCGGCACGGTGGTGCCGAGCATCAGGTCACCGGCGGCGCGGATGCGCAGCTTCGCGCCCGGGGGCGGGGGAGGGCGGGGCGTGCTGTCCACGGGCTGCGCGAGCTTCGCCTGGAGCGCGGCCTGGCTGCGGGCCTGCGTGAGCGCGCCTTCCAGGTCGGGTTGATTGGGATTGAGCGCGCGCACCTGCGTCCACTGCGTGAGGGAATCCGCCCAGCGGCCTTCCACTGAGTAGGCCCAGCCCAGTTCCCAGCGGCAGTCGGCGCGGGAGGGCGCGGCCTGCACGCACGCGGACAGCTCCGCGATGGCGGTGCGGGAGTCCTTGGACTGGAGGGCGGCGACGCCCCGGGCGTAGTGCTCGTCCGGGTTGCCCACGGCGAGGCCGGGCGCGGCGGCCTTGCTGTGCATCACGATGGCGGCGGCGCGCAGGCGCCGAAGCTGGCCTCCACGGCGATGCGGCCCGCTTCGGAGAGGGAGTCTGTCTGGCTTTGCGCCGTGGCGGGCGCGGCGCCCGTGGCTGGTGCGGTGTCCGAGGCAGGGGAGGACGGAGCCGCCTGGGCGAGGCCCGCGGGCATCCGCATCGAGACGGCCGTGTCCCCCATCGCGCTCCGCACGGACGCGAGGCCCGCGGCTTCCAGCTGTCCGGCTCCGACGTTCCGCAGGACGGAGCGCACGGAGGCCGTGCCCGCCTGGGTGAGGCGGGCGGCGCTGGAGGACTCGGCTGTGGAGAAGTTGGGGACGGACGCGGCGGGCGCGGCGAGCGCCAGCATCAGCAGGACGGACGGGGGGGCCATGGCCCGCGCATCTTACGGGATGGGACGGGGGCAGGGGCGCCATCCACGGGCCCGGTTCACCAGCAGCCGGGCAGGCGACACCCCTACACCCCTCCAAGGCCCCGCCTACCCCAGCGCGTCCAGCAGCATCGAGCCCTTGCGCTGACGCGGCAGCAGCCGGAAGTGCTTCAGCTCCCTGCGCTTCACCCGCCGCTCCAGCGCGCTGTGCAGCGACACCCGCCCCGGCCCGCGCATCAGCGTCCCCAGCGCGATGGCGATGAGCGCCAGGTTGAACTCGTAGCCGCCCTTCGTCATGTCGAAGCCGTTCTTCCGGTGCACCTTCGCGATGGCCATCGCCTGCGTGACGATGACCGACACCGCCGTGAACCGCGTCGCGATGCCCAGGATGGAGCTCACCCCGGCCACCAGCTCCGTGATGCCCGTGGCCAGCAGCCACGGCTTCCCGGGCTTGATGCCCAGCTGCTCGAACATGCCCACCTGCTGCTCCATGCCCTCCCTCTTCAGCTTCGACAGGCCGTGGTGGATCATCGTCGCGCCCAGCGACAGGCGCGGCGGCAGCAGCGCGGCCGACTTCAGCAACGACGGTTGTTCGTTCAGCATCGCCACGTTCATGGAGCTCTCCTCTTCGGGGCGCGGGCGTCCCGTGGGTGAAGTGCCCCATACGTTGTGACGCGTCCGCGCCTCCGGCCCCGACGCTCGCAGGCTCCCACGCCCGGCGGCCGGGCAGCTCAGCCCCCGCTCCGCTCCGCCAGCGGCACGTCCATCAGCGCCGCCACCTCCGCGCTGTACCCGCCGGGGCCCTCGCCGTGAACGATGAGCGGCGCACGGACCGACAGGCCCCGGTCCTGGTCCCGCAGCGCCTGCACCAGGAAGCGCGTGGCGGGCGCCTCCACCCGCGCGTGCACCGACCGCAGCACCCGGGGGAACAACCGCGCGCCCGCG
>NZ_JBKGHJ010000316.1:0-10390 GCF_046520365.1 Corallococcus sp. 4LFB | reverse complement strand
CGCGACCTGGACCGGAGCCTCCGTGGGACGCTCGGACGAGTTGCCGCGCGCGACGAAGACGACCGCCGCGCCCGCCATCACGAGCACGCCCGCCGTCACCGCGACCAGCATCCCCGTGCGGCCCTTGCCGCCCGCGGGTGCCGCCGCGGGCGGCGGATAGGCCGCCGGATACCCCGGACGGCGGATAGCCCTGCGGCTGCTGCCCATAGGGCATCTGCGCCTGCTGCGGCGCATACGCCACCGGCTGAGCGGCGCGTACTGCGCACGGCTGCTGCGGCGCATAGCCCTGCTGCGGCTGCGGCGCGTGACGCTGGGCGCGGCCATGCCCGGCGCTGGAGGCCATCATGGCCCCTGGGCATCGACGGCGAGGACACCGGCGTCCGGCGGCGGCATGGGCACGTCCAGGAGGCGCGACTGCGACAACGGCTCGCGCTCCAGCGACGGCGCCGGACGCGGCGGCGGCTTGCTGAGTGCGTCGTTCTCCTCCTTCACCAGCGAGGCCAGCACGCTCGCGGCGGAAGGCTTCCAGCCCACCGGCTCCTCCGCCACGGCCGAGTTGCCACCCGAGCCCGGACGAGCACTGCCCGCGCTGAAGGCGGACTCCACCGGACCGGCGGGGATCGTCGGCGACGACGTGGACACCGGCGCGGGCGCGACGATGACCGGCTTGGCCGGGCGCGGCGCGAGCACCGACGCCAGCTCCGCCGTCTCCGACAGGGGAATCCAGTCGCTGAAGCCAGAGCGCCAGCAGAGGTTGTCCGGGCCCACCTCGCCGCGGTCCCAGGCGTCCTTCACCTTCTCCACCGACCAGGGGCCGACCTGCTTCTCGTCGATGGCGACGTACCACTCGTGCGCCGCGGCGGCGGCCTTCTCCTCCGCCGTCGGCTCCGCGGATTCGGCTTCCGCGAGCTTGCGCACGGCCTCCGTCTTCGCGGCCTTGGCCTCGGCCTCCGCTTCGGCGGCCTTGACCTTCTGCGAGCCCGTGCTCAGGACCTGGTCGAAGACCGCGCCGATCTCATCCTCTTCCACGTCCGTGAAGAGGCCGCCCTCCGGCGGGGTGCCCAGCGTGGCGGGCAAACCCGTGTTGGACGACTCCACGATGCGTGGCGCGTTCGCATCCGCGCTGCTCCTGGCCTCCGTGGCCGCGGTGGCCTCCGCCCCGCCCTCCTTCGCCGCCGATGCACCGGCGGGCCTCACCAGGATGGTGTGACCACACTTCTTGCAACGAAGCTTGACCCCCTTCGGGCCAATCTTGTCGTCGCTGATCATGTACTGCGCGCGGCAGCTGTCGCAGACGAAACGCATCGTTCCCGTAAGCCTCGAAAATGACGGGCGAAATCCCGTCTGAATCGTAGAAGTGCCCACCGGCGGAGATCAAGGACACCTGCCTTGAACGCCCGCCTGCTTTCAACGCGTGAACCCTCGCGGCGGTCTGAGGGCCCTACTTTCGCACCTGGACTTCGACGTGTGTGCCAACGGCCACACGCAGCTCGTGCAGGTCCTCGGAGGTGGCGAACACCAGCAACTCCCGCAGCTTGGTGCGCGGGGCGACGCGGAACGCGGACCCCGTCTCACCCTGTACCATGCGGCGCACGGGCTCCAGCTCGCCCGCGGCGAAGAGGCCCGCGCGCGACGCGGTGAGCTCCGCGCCCTCCAGCCACGTGCGCACATCCTGCGGCGTCGCCGTGGGCAGGTAGGCCCTCGCGACCTTCGCCAGGGCGGCCCGGTCCGGCTCGCTCAGGCTCTTCTGGAGCAGCTGCCGCTCCACGTCCACCAGCCGCGGATCCACCGTGTAGCGCACATTGCCCACCACCAGGCTGAGCGCGGCCTGCACCACGGCCTCCAGCCGCTCGGGCGCGACGCGCTGGCTGAACGCGAGCTCCGCGCGGGCCAGGGCCAGCGTCCGGCCCAGGAGGTAGTACACCTCCTTCTGGCCCTGCTCCGCGAAGTACTTGCCGCCCACACGCACGCACGCGGGATGCGTCTGGAGCAGGTCCACGTTCACGAGCGGCTCGGGGGCCGGTTCGTTGGAGCGCTTCGCCAGCCGCTCGCGCGTGGCCACGAGGAAGGGCGAGTACAGCTCCACCGCCTCCATGCCGAAGAGCCGCGCGACGTAGCGGTAGTGGTTGACGTGGTACTCCTGCGCGGTCGCCACGTCGATGCGGTGGCGCTTGGGCACCAGCTGGTACTGCGGGAAGGGCACCGCGTACAGGTGGCCCGCCTTCTCGAAGAGCAGGCCCAGCAGCTCCGACAGCGGCCCGCGCACCTTCGGGTGGAAGAGCGCGGTCTGCCACAGCCGGTCCGTCAGCGGACGCTGCGCCAGCTCCTTCTTCTTCGCGTAGGGCCCCAGCTTGGTGAGGATCTCCTGCTCGTCCTCGCCCGCCTCGCCCAGCAGGCCCGACACCGCCTGCGCGGCGAGCCACGCGGCGTCGTAGTCCTTGCGCACCGCGGACAGCCGCACCAGGTGGCCCACCACCTTGCGCGGGTTCTCCGTGTTCGGCAGCGCGCGGCGCAGCGCCACGATGGCCTCTTCCTCGCGGCCCGGCATCTGACCGGCCACCTCCGCGAACGTCTCCTGGATGGCCGCGTCGTCCGGCAGGCCCTTCGCCGCGACGCCGTAGGCGGCCACCGCGCCTTCCGGGTGCTTGAGCACCTGGAGGTACAGGTCGCCCAGCGCGCGCCACAGCGTCATGCGCGCCGGGTGCGTGTCCGGCGTCTTGGGCAGACGCGCGAGCATGCGCGTGTAGTTCTCCTCCAGCACCTTCCACTGGCGCGCGCCGCCGAGCATCGCCTCCAGCGCGCTGAAGGCCTCCACGAAGCGGTGGTCCAGGTCGAGCGCGGCGTTGAAGGCCTGCGCCGCGCCCTCCACGTCCTTCAGCTCGTCGCGGCGGATCTCCCCGAGCGCGAACCACACGCGCTTGGCCTTGTGCGGCTCCAGGGCGAGCGCGGGCAGCGCCAGCATGCGGCCCAGCACGTCCGCGGCCTTCTGGCCCTGACGCGTCTCGCGCAGCAGGCGGTAGAGCGCGTCCATCACCTCCGGCGCGTCCGGCTGCGTCCTGAGGGCGCCGGTGAACGCGTCGATGGCCATGTACGGATCATGCAGCTCGTCGCGCGCGATGCGGCCCAGCTCCAGGTAGACCTTGACCTTGGCCTCGCCCTCCAGGCTGTTGACGAGCTCCTGGCGCAGCTCCGCGGACTTCTCGTAGTTGCCCGCCTTGTCCATCAGCGCCACCAGCGCGCGCAGCGTCTGCTCGTGCTGCGGGTCGATGGCGAGCGCCTTCTCGAAGTGGTTCTGCGCGCGGTCCGTCTGGCCCAGGGCGGCGTGCACGTCACCCAGCTGCCAGTAGACCTCCACGACCTCCAGGTCCGTCAGCTCCTCGCGGTGGTGGATGAGGATGGTCTGGAAGACCTTGAGCGCGTCCTCGTACCGCTTCGCCTGCACCAGCAGGTTGCCGTAGCCCTCGAGTGCGGGCAGGTACGTGGCGTCCAGGCCGTAGGCCTTCTCATACGAGGACAGGGCCTTGTCGCGGCGGCCCAGCTTCTCCGTCACGTAGCCCAGCCGGTAGAGCTGGCGGCAGAGGTCCTGCGCGATGGCGGCGTCCTTCTCCGCCATGGCCTTCTCCGCCATCTTGCGCGTGACGATGTCCAGCATCCGCTCCGCGGACGCCCAGTCCTCGCGCGCGATGTAGACGTCCGCCAGCGGGCGCGCCGCCTCCAGGCTGTCCGGGATGTGCTTGAGCGTCTCCTCCCAGTAGGGCGTCGCCGTCTCGCGGTCCTCGCGCGTCTCCGCGTGGTAGCGCGCGACGTCCAGCAGGGCGCGGCCCTTGGCGGCCGGATCCTCCGTCTGCTGCGCCTCCTGCAAGAGCGTCTGCTCGTAGCCGCCCCAGTCCTTCTCCTGCTCCTGGATGCCCTTGAGGGCGCGGATGGTGGGCAGGTGGCCCGGGTCGATGGCGAGCGCCTGCTGGTACGCGGTCCGCGCGCTCGCCATGTCCGCGAGCATGTCCTCGTTGATCTTCCCCAGGCGGTGCCACAGCTCCACCGCCGCGGGGTCGCTGCCCACGACCTGCGCTTCCTTCTGCAGCATCTCCAGCGCGAAGGGCCAGTTGCCGCTGCGCTCGTAGAGCTTGCCCAGGGCGTGCAGCGCGGGACGGGACTCGGGGTCCGTGGCGAGCGCCGCGTGGTAGCTGTTCACCGCTCGGTCCACGGCCTTGAGGTTCTGGTACTGGACGTTGCCGATCTCCACGTACAGCTCCGCCTGCTCCTGCGGGCTGGTGGCGAGCGCGAGCTGCCGCTCGTACGCGAGGATGAGGTCCTCCCACCGGGACTGCGCGCGGCGCAGGCGGATGAGGGACTTGATGGCCTGCGCGTTCTGCGGGTCGATGGAGAGCACGCCCTCCACGCACGCGTCGGCGTTGGCCGGGTTCTGGTACGTGTCCTCCCAGATGGTCGCGCTGCGGAAGAGGACGCGGACCTTCTCGCGGTAGTCCTGGGACAGCTCCAGCATCCGCTCGTAGATGGCGAGCAGGTCCGCCGGCTGATCCAACCGCGTGTGCAGCCGCTCGAGCGCCTCCAGCGCCTCGCGGTTGTACGGGTCGAACTCCAGCGCCATGCGGAACGCGGAGACCGCGGACTCGTCGTCCTTGAGGTCGCGCTCGTAGACGGTCGCCACCTCCACCTGGATGCGCGCGCGCTCCTCGTTGGACGCCGCGAGGTCGCGGGCCCGGAGCAGCGTGGTGGCCACGTCCCGGAACGCGTTCCCGCGACGGTAGAGGTTCGTGAGGACGCCGAGCGTCTCCAGGTCCGGCTCCAGCTCCAGCGCGCGCAAGAGGGCGCTGGCCGCCTCGGTGGGGTCGTCCAGCGTCTCGTCCCAGACGCGGGCGATCTCCTTGAGGATGCCCTTGCGCGCCTCGATGGAGCCCGCCGCCTCCAGCTTCTGCTCCAGCGCGACGACGTACTCGCGGTCGCGGCCGCGCCGCTGGAACACCGCCGCCAGCCCGTCCAGCGCGGTGGCGTTGGTGGGGTCGAACTCCAGAATCTTGCGGAACGCGGCCTCCGCGGCCTGCGGATCATCCAGCCGCGAGTCGTGGATGCGCGCGAGCGTGGCGTAGATGCGCTCCGCGAGCGGGCCGCGGGGCAGCTCGTCCGCGACCTCCTCGTAGACCGCCGCCAGCTCCTCGTGGCTGCCCGTCTCGTCCGCCAGGCGCTCCACTTCCTCGCGCAGCGCGTCCTCGGCCGCGTCCAGCTGCAGCGCGCGGCAGAGCGCCAGGAAGGCCACGTCCTTCTGGCCCAGGCGCTCCTCCTGCACCCGGGCGATCTCCCGCAGCGCCGCCATCTTCTCCTCGTCGGTGACGAGGTGGGGCATGTAGCGGTCCATCACCGTGGCGTACGCGCGCCAGTCGTTGTGCGTGCGGTACAGCGTGCACACGCGCTCGTAGGCGGTGCGGTTGGCGGGGTCGAGCTCCAGCACCTTCTCCAGCGCGCCGGCGGACAGCTCCGGCTTGCCGCCCTGCCCTTCCCACAGCTCCGCGACGGTGAAGTACGCGGCGACGGCCGGGTCGCGCTCTTCCGCCGCCAGGTGCACCTGGACCTTGAGCTCCAGGGCGCGCACGGCGTCGTTCCACGCGCGCAGGGACACGGACAGCGCGTACACGCGCTCCAGGTCGGAGACGGAGTGCGGCTCCACCTCCAGCGCGCGGCGGGCCGCGTCCAGCGACTCCTCGCGCCGGCCCATGCCCGCGAGCACCTCCGCCATCCGCAGGCGCAGCGCCTTCACCCCGTCGCTGCTGTCCTGCAGCGGGATGAGGCGGCGCAGCACGCCCACCAGCTCCTCGCGCTGGCCCGTCTCGTCGTACAGCTCGCGCAGCGTGTCCAGCACGCCGCGGTGGCGTGCGTCGCGGTCCAGCGCCGCCTTGAAGAACGGCACCGCCGCGTCCGGCTGCTTGAGCAGGCGGTACACCACGCGGCCCAGCCGCTCGTTGAGGCGCACCACCTCGCGCGGATCCAGCGTGATGGCCAGGCGGCCCTCCAGCAGCTCGCGCAGGTCCTGCGGCCGGCCCGCGCGCTCGTACAGCGACTCCAGCGAGGAGAAGACCTGCTCGTTGCGCGGGTTCTTCGCCAGCAGCTCGCGGTACAGGTCGATGGAGCGGCCCAGGTCCGACAGCCCCTCGGCGGACACCTGCGCCATCTTGCCCAGCACGCGGTCCCGCTCGCTGCCGGAGACCTTGTCCGCCTGGAGCTTCAGGATGGCGTAGAGCTTCTCGGACGCGCCCGCGCCCTCGTAGATGCCTTCCAGCAGCCGCGCCGAGGCGAGGTGCCCGGGCTCCAGCGCGAGGATGGCCTCGTAGGCGCTCGCCGCGCGGTCCGGGCTGTCCATCCGCTCCTGGTAGAGCTGTCCCAGGCGGAAGAGGAAGCCGATCTTGTCCGCGGCTTGCGTCGCGCCGGTGGCCAGCGCCTCCAGCACGCCCGCCAGCTCCGGCCACGCCTCCAGGTGCAGGTAGAGGCGATCCAGCGCGACGAGCGAGGCCTGCTGCACCGACGCGTGCAGCGTGCGCGCACGCTCGAAGTAGGACACCGCGCGGTCCGGATCGCGCAGGCGCGTCTCCAGCAACTGGCCCAGCTTGAGGCACACCTGGGCCGCGTCGGCGGCCTCGGCGATGCGCGGCAGGGCCTCCTCGTAGAGCACCACCAGCTCGTCGTAGCTGCCCGCGACGTCGGTGGCGTTCTCCAGGCGGCTGCGGACCTCGCTGTCGTTCGGGTCCTCCTTGAAGCCGCGGTAGAGCGCGAGGAAGGCCAGCTCGCCCTCGCCCTGCGTCTCGCGCAGCGTGGCCAGCTCGCCGAGCAGCTGCTTGCGCTCGACGGCGTCCGGCGACACGCCCACGCGGGTTTCAATCACCTGCGCCAGCCGAGCGACGTCACCGCTCGCGCGGAAGGCGCGCAGCAGCGTCTCCACCGCGAGCAGGTTCTGCGGCTCGCGCGCCACGATGGCTTCCATGCGGCCCACCGCGCCCGGGTGGTTGGGCTGCACGGACAGCACCTCGCCGAACAGCGACAGCGCGCCCGCCTTGTCCAGCAGCTTGGACTCGCGCACCGTCGCCAAGCGGAACTTCAGCTCCAGCCCCTCCTCCGGCGGCATCAGCGCGATGCGCCGCGCGAGGACGTCCGCGAGCTCCGGCCAGCGCTCCTGCTTCTGGCAGAGCTCGTCCATCCGCGCGAGCGCGACCGCGTCGTCCGGCTGCAGCTCCAGCAGCCGCCGGAACGTGGCCAGCGCGCCCAGCGCGTCCTTGAGCTGCTCCTCCTGCAGCACGCCAATCTGGTGAAGCACCGCCGCGCGACGCGCCGGCTCCTCCGACAGCGCGAGCTGACGGCGCAGCACCTCCAGCAGCTCCGAGGGACGGCCCTGCGAGGCGACGAGCCGCGCGGTGCCATCCAGCGCCTCGTTGTCCGTGGGCTTGAGCTCCAGCACGCGCTTCCACGACTGGAGCGCCTCGGCCGGCTCACCCAGGTCCACCTGCATCCGGGCGAGCGCGCGGTACAGCTCCGCCCGGGCCGCGTCGCTGGCCTTGGGGGCCACCTCCGCCAGCACCGCGCACAGCTCCTCCGGCGCCTCCGCCTTGTCCACCAGCGAGACGCACAGCTCCAGCGAGCGCGGGTCCTCCGGCAGCTCGCGCAGCGCGCGCGTGGCGGAGAGGAACCCCATCTCCGCGTTCTCCAGCGAGCTCGCGTAGATCTCCGCGATGCGGCGCAAGAGCGCGGCCCGCTCCTGCGGCACGGCCTCCGCGGAGGCGCGCGACTCCAGCATCTCCACCTGCTTCAGGTGGTTGCCCACCGACGCGAAGATGGGCTCCAGGGCGCTCGCCGCCGCGCCACGCAGGGGGCTCTCCGAACGCGCCAGCTCCTCCAGCGCGCCCACCGCGCCGGGGTGCCCCGCGCGCCGCGCGAGCACCGCCTGGTACAGCTCCAGCGCGCCGCGCGGATCATCCAGGCGCGACACCTTCAGCCGGCCCAGCCGCACGCGCAGGTCGGACGCCTCCTCCTGCGCGTCGCGCGCGTCCGCCATCTGGATCTCACGCTCGACGTGCTGCGCGAGCTCCGCCCAGCGCTCCATGTCCGCGAGCACGCGGCCCAGGAGCTTCAGCGCGTTGGCGTTCTCCGGCCGCGCTCCAGCACCTCGCGGTACGCCTGCGCCGCCAGCGACTTGTCCGCCAGCGTCTCCTCGGCCAGGTGCGCCAGCTCGAAGAGCAGGTTGATCTGCGAGGCCGGATTCGCCTCCGCGGCCACCTGCCGGCGCATGACGAGCGCCAGCTCCCGGTGCGCGCCCGTGCGGCGGTGCACGCGGGCGATGGCCTCCAGCACCGGCTTGTTCAGCGGGTCGCGCCGGCTCACCTGCTCCAGCGCGCGCACCGCCAGGTCGTAGCGCTTCAGGCGGTTGTCGTAGATGGCCGCCAGGCGCCGCCACAGGTCGCCCGCCAGGGGCTCCGCGGGGTCGCGCTCCAGCTGATCCTCGTAGGCCGCCGCCACCTCCTCGAAGGAGCCCGAGTCCGCCGCGAGCCGCTCCAGCTCGTCGCGCACGCTGGCTTCCGCGGGCAGCTCGTTGAACGCGCGCAGGCGCGCGACGAAGGCCAGCGACGTCTGGCCCAGGCCCTCGCGCAGGACGGCGATCTCCTGCAGCCGCTCCAAGCGCTGCTCCGGCGGAACGCCCGGCAGCAGCACCTCCAGCACGTCCACCAGCTTCCGCGTGTCGTTGAGGCCGCGGTAGACGGGCTCCAGCAGGCGCGCCGCCTCCAGGCGGGGCCCGTCGTGCGCGAGCAGGCGCTCCAGGCCCGCGACCACCTGGCCGTCGCCCGGCGACAGCTCCAGCAGCCGGCGGTACACCGGCAGCGCTTCCGTGGGGCCGACCTCCTTCTCCAGCAACTGCGCGCGGCGCAGCAGGTACGCGCGGCGCCCGGGCTCGTCCGGCGCGAGATCCGCGAGCTGATCCAGCACGTCCGCCTGCTCCACGAAGTGGCGCGTCTTCGCGTACAGCCTGTCGAGCGCGAGCAGCCCTTCCGGCACCTTGCGGAGCGCCAGCGCGGAGCGCAGCACCTCGATGGCCTTCGCGTCCTCGCCCGCGCTCGCGTAGGCCTCGCCGGCCTTGAGCAGCAGCCCCAGCCGCGTCTCCGGGTCGGTGGCGAGCTGCGCCTGGCGGGCGTAGACCTCCGACAGGCTCTTGGCGTTCTGGCCCTTCTCGTAGAGCCGGGACAGCGCCTCCAGCGCCTGGCGGTCCTGCGGCGCGTCCGCCAGCAGGTTCTTCCAGAGGCGCGTGGCCTCTTCCGGCTGGTCCAGGCTCTCGCGCAGCTCCGCCGCGCGGCGCAGCAGGTCCAGCATCACCGGATCTCCGGTGGTGAGGTCCACGGCGGCGCTCTCGTAGATCTCCGCCAGCACCTCGTGGCTGCCCGTCTCGCGCGCCAGCCGCTCCAGGTCCGGACGCACGCCCTCGCGGTCCAGGTCGTTGGCGAAGGCCTTCACCGCCGCCATGAAGGCGAGCGACGGCTGCTGCATGTCGCGCTCGTAGATGCGGCGGATCTCCCCGGCGAGGACGATCTTCTCCACCGTGAGCGCGGACTCCATCCGCGTCTCGCGCAGCGCCACGCGGCGGGCATGGTCGCCCACCTGCGCGAGCACCTTGTCCAGCACCTCCAGCGCCGCGCCGCTCGTGGGCACCGCCGCCTTCACCCAGGCCTCCAGCGCGGCCCTCGCGCCCGGGTGGCCGGGGTCCTCGGTGAGGATGCGCTTGTAGAGGCCGAGCGCCGCGTTGGCGTCGTCCAGCACCGTGCGCAGCAGCTCCGCCAGGCGGAAGGACACCTCACGCCCCTGCGGGCTCTGGCCTTCCTGGTTGCGCCGCAGCGCGAGCGTCCACGCCAGGTCCTTGGGACGGTTGAGGTCCGTGTAGAGGCGGTCCAGCGCGGTGGCGGCCTCGCGCTGCGCCGGGTCGCGCTCCGCGATGGCGCGCCACGCGGACGCCGCGCTCTCCTTGTCGGTGAGCTTCGCCTCGTGCAGCAGCGCGGCCTCGCGCAGGCACACGAGCTGATCCGCCGGCTCCTGGATGGCCGCCGCCAGCTGCTCCACGCACCTCCGCCAGCGCCGCCCACTCCTCGCCCGCGCGTGCAACCGCTGCAGCGCCCGCAGGCTGTCGATGTTGCCCGGCTCCAGCTCCAGCAGCGCGCGCAGGCCTTCACCGCGCCGGGCCGGTCGTCGAGCTTCTTCTCCTGCACCTCCGCCAGCTCGCGCAGCAGCGCCCGCGCGCGGGCCACGTCTCCTCTCGTCACCTCGGTCGAGGATCACGCGAGCTGATCGAGCGAGTCCGCGTCCTCCGCCGCCTGACGCGCGGCGGCCCGGAGGCCCGTCCGCGGGG
>NZ_JBKGHJ010000315.1:0-10395 GCF_046520365.1 Corallococcus sp. 4LFB | reverse complement strand
CGCGCCCCCGCTCGCGCCCGCCTCGCCCCATCGTGCCTGCCCGCGCCCCCGCTCGCGACGCCACGCCGCGCAACGAAAGAGGGTAGGCAGTCAGGCGATGGATGACGGCCCTGCCCGCCAGGGAGGGGAGAACGCGCGGATTCCAGCGCCCGGGCGGCGCGCGACGTGAAAAGGCCCGGCGGGATGCGCCTGGGGGCGCTCCGGCCGGGCCTCCGCCTGCGTCGCCTCCCGCGTCACGGGAGGCGGGGCGCTACGCCTCCGGCGACTGGACGATGAGCTTCTCCTTGCCGCACACGTCGCAGCGCACGTGCACGAACAGGTCGTCGTCGCTGTCCTCGGGGACCTCGCCCTCGGGCACGCCCAGCTCCGCCTTGGCCAGCGCCGGCACCTTGGCCGGGATGTCCTGCGCCTTGAGCGACTGCACGTAGGTCATCTCGCGCTCGTGGCACTCGCGCACCTCCGGCCCGGACAGCCACTGCGGCTCCATGCCCTCCGGCAGCCGGCTGAGCAGCTCCAGGTTCGACACGGACTCCGCCAGGTACGCCAGGCGGCGCAGCCGCGCCTCCTCCGGAAGGGCCGCGAACACCTGGAAGCCCTCCAGCAGGGCCTGCCGGTCCTCGCCCGTGGCCGCGTTCGCCAGCTCCAGCGACGCGTCCGCCGACTCCAGCGCCTCTTCCCAGTTGTTCTCCGGGTTGAAGCCCGCCTCCAGCAGCGACGTGTACAGCTGCGCGGCCGCCAGCCGGCGGCGCACCTCGTGCTGGTGCTCCACCACCTCGTGCGTCAGGCGCAGCTCCAGCAGCGCCCCCGTGGTGCGCGGATCAATGGAGCCCGTGAGGTCGTCCACCTCCACCTCGGCGCGCAGCTCGCCCTTGAGCTGCTTCGCCGCGGCGAAGCGGAACAGCGGCAGCACGCCCACCTCGCGCAGGTACACCGCCGCGACGTTGGCCTCCTTGCCGCCCATGCGCAGCGCCTTCTGCGCGCGCTCCACCGCGCCCGGGTCCGCCGCGGGCTTCTTGTTCTCCAGCCGCGTCTTCACCGCCTCGCGGTAGAGCGTCTCCAGGGAGCTGCCCGGCGGCAGCCGCTGCGGCAAGAGCGGGCGCAGGCCCGGGACGTCCAGCACCCAGAGCGGGGGCGCGCCCACGTGCTTGAGCGCCCGGAAGAAGAGCGACCCCGGCGGATCCTGCGGCCGGAACGGGGGCAGCTCGTCCGGGTGCGCGGAGCCCGCGCCGTCCATCGCGCCGCCTCCGCCGTGCGACTGGCCCAGCATCTTCTCGCGCTGCTCGCGGGTGAACGCCGTGATGCCCTGGACCGGCGGGGGCGGGGGCGGCGGGGCTTCCTCGCCGTCCAGGCCCGTCACGCGGTCCATGTCCACGTCGTCCAGCTCCAGGTCGTCCAGACCCTTGGCGCCGGTGAAGTCACAGCGCAGCAGCTTGAGCTTCTCGAAGACACAGCCTTCCAGGTTGGCGCCACGGAAGTCGCAGTCCTGGAGGCGGCCCCCGTGGAAGTAGGCGTTGGTGAGGTCCGTTTCCCGGAAGTTCATCTTCGACAGGTCACAGCGCTCCCACTCGGAGCCCACCAGCTCCAGTCCGGAGAGGTCCGCGTTGGCGGAGAACAGCTGCGTGAACGTGGCGCCCGTCTGGCCGGTGGGCGCCTGACCGGACTTGCGCAGCTTGTTCCATTCGGCGGAACCGTTCTGGAGCAGCTTCTCGATAGTTGGGGCTTTCGGCATGGACCGCGAATTATTCGTGTGGTCTGGTCCAGGCGCCAGCACAAATGATCGAGTACCGAATCGAAGCCGACACCGTCGGGATGCGGCTGGACAAGCACCTGCGCAAGCGGATGCCCAACGTCCCCGTCAGCCACCTCTTCAAGATGATCCGCACCAAGAAGGTGCGGGTGAATGGCAAGCGCGCGCAGCCAGAGCAGTTGCTTGCCGAAGGAGACGTGCTCACCATCCGCGGCACCGAAGAGCAGCTCACCCTGGCGGAGCGTCCGAAATCGGACCGTCCGCCCCCCCCGCCACCACCGGTAGACCCCTCCCGGCTGGTCATCCTGAAGGAAGACGACTGGCTCATGGCCGTGGACAAGCCCAGTGGCATGGCCGTCCACACCGGCAGCGGCATCACCGGGGGCACCCTGGTGGACTACGTGCGCGCCTACCTGGGCCCCAAGGCCACCCGGAACGACTTCACCGCCTCACCCGCCCACCGCCTGGACCGGGAGACCTCCGGCGTCATCCTGGTGGCCAAGCGCCGCCCGGCGATGGTGCATTTCACGGAAATCTTCACCCACGGCCACCCGAAGAAGCGCTACCTGACCCTGGTGAAGGGGAAGATGCCCAGGGACTCGGGTGTCATCGACCTGCCGCTCGCCGAGCACCAGCAGACGGCCGAGTCCAAGGCCCGTCGGGGAGTGAACATGCAGGAGGCCGTCACCCGCTGGAAGGTCGTGCGCCAGTCGAGCGAGGCAGCCCTCCTCTCCTGCACCATCGAGACCGGGCGCACGCATCAGATAAGAAGGCACCTGGTAGCAGTGGGGCACCCGGTGGCGGGTGACAAGAAGTACGGAGACTTCGCCTTCAACCGCGACGTGCGGGCGCGCTGGGGGCTCAAGCGTTTGTTCCTGCACGCCGAGCGCATCGAATTTCCGCACCCCGAGGATGGCAGGAAGGTCGTCGTGGAGACCCCCATGCCACCCGAATTGACGGACGTGCTGAAGCGGGCGGCGCTCCTCTAAGCCTTGAGCCCAGGACTCGACACGACACGCATGGCCGACCCGAAGATTGACCGCAGCCGCTCCAAGCTGGTGCTCGACGGCGTCCCGCCCAAGCGCAACATCCTCGTGCGCTTGATGAAGCTCGCCGCGGTGCTGGGCCTCATGGGCGCCACCGCGGGCGCGCTCGCCGTTGTCGGCGCCTACTACATCTTCTCCGACGGGCTGCCCGCCATCCCGAAGGTGGACGAGTACTGGCCGCCCATCGTCACGGAGGTCTACACCGACGACGCGGTGCTCGCGGGCGAGTTCTACAACGAGCGGCGCAAGGTGGTGCCCTACGAGCGCATCCCCAAGCGGCTGGTGCAGGCGTTCATCGCCAGCGAGGACTCCAGCTTCTTCGACCACTTCGGCGTGGACGTGCTGGGCACCACGCGCGCCGTCTCCAAGACGGTGCTGACGAAGCTGGGCCTGCGCGCCGGCGGCGTGCAGGGCGGCTCCACGCTCACGCAGCAGACCGCGAAGGCGGTGCTCATCTCCGCGGAGGGCTACAAGGAGGCCACCGCGAAGACGCCCAAGCGCAAGATTCGCGAGGCCATCCTCGCCTTCCGGCTGGAGCAGGCGCTGACGAAGGAAGAGATTTTGTATCTCTACCTGAACAACGTCTTCCTCGGGCACCACAGCTACGGCGTGCAGAGCGCGGCGGAGAACTACTACCGCAAGGACGTGCGCGACCTGACGCTGGGGGAGATGACGCTCATCGCGGGCCTGCCCCAGGCGCCCAGCCGCTACTCGCCGTTCCTGCGTCCGGAGGCCGCGAAGAAGCGCCGCTCCTACGTGCTGGGCCGCATGCTGACGGAGGGGATGATCTCCAAGGAGGAGCATGACCAGGCCAACGCGGAGCCGGTGAAGGTGTACCCGGTGGAGGACGTCTTCCACGAGTTCGCCCCGTACTTCGTGGAGCAGGTGCGCAAGGACGTGGTGGACCGCTACGGCAACCCCGTGCTGCTCAAGGAGGGCCTCAAGGTCTTCACCACCATGGACAGCGAGCGGCAGCGCGCGGCGCAGGACTCCGTGCTGGACGGCCTGATGTCCGTGGACAAGCGCCAGGGCTGGCGCGGCCCGGTGATGCAGCTGGCCACCGACGCCGAGCGCAGCGCCTTCATCGCCAAGGCGAAGAAGGCCATGGGCAAGGAGGAGCTCGTCGAAAACCGCCTCTACGTGGGCGTCGTCACCCGCATCGACGACGACGGCAAGGGCGCGGACGTGCAGGTGGGGCCGCACCAGGGCCGGCTGCCGCTGTTGGGCATGCGGTGGGCACGCAAGGTGAACCCGGAGAGCTACTACCCGGCCAGCATGATCACCTCCGTCAAGAAGGCCGTGGCGGTGGGCGACGTGGTGGTGCTGCGCCACGTGGTGAAGAAGGAGCTCACGGACGACAAGGAGCAGTGGGACAAGAAGCTCGCGGAGGCCATCCCGGAGGAGGGCGTGAAGCTCTTCCGGCTGGAGCAGACGCCGGAGGCGCAGAGCGCGCTGGTGTCCATCGACCCGCATCGCCAGTACCTCACCGCGATGGTGGGCGGCTACGACTTCGACGACAACGAGTTCAACCGCGCGTTCCAGGCCTGCCGTCAGCCGGGCTCGTCCTTCAAGCCGTTCGTGTACTCGGCGGCGCTGGAGCAGCTGGAGTGGACGGAGGCCACCGTCATCGTGGACTCGCCCATCGTGGAGCACGACCCGGACAACAAGGTGTCGTGGAAGCCGGCGAACTACAGCGAGGAGTTCGTGGGTGACGTGCTCCTGCGCACCGCGCTGGTGAACTCCATGAACATCCCCGCGGTGAAGACGTTCGGCGCGGTGGGCGTCCACAACATGGCGGACTGGGCGAAGAAGCTGGGCATGACGACGCCCATGAACATGGACTTCTCCGCGGCGCTGGGCTCGTCCTGCGTCTACCCGTTCGACCTGGCCAGCGTGTACGCGACCTTCAACCGCTACGGCCGCAAGAAGCCCACGTACTTCATCCGCAAGGTGGAGGACCGCTTCGGCCGCACGCTGGAGGACCACACCGCGTTCGACGACGCGTGGGCGCCGCTCCAGGACCGCGTGGCCGCGGGCTACGCGCGCCTCTTCGAGCCGGGCGAGCAGGTGATGAGCCCGGAGACGGGCTTCATCCTCACGCACCTCCTGCGCGGCGTGGTGCTCCAGGGCACCGGCGGCCCCGCGCAGAGGCTGGGCAAGCCGGCGGCGGGCAAGACGGGCACGACGAACGACTCCTTCGACGCGTGGTTCGCGGGCTACACCAAGGACCTGGTGACGGTGGCGTGGGTGGGCTACGACCTGAACCCGCACCCGCTGGGCCGCTACGAGACGGGCGGCCGCGCGGCGCTCCCCATCTGGCTCAACTACATGAAGCGCGCGCTGGAGGGCCGGCCGCAGCCGGAGTTCTACCCCTGGCAGTCCATGCAGCTGGCGCGGCTCTACATCGACAAGAAGACGGGCAAGGTGTCCCACCCCGGCGCCAAGGGCGCGGAGCTGATGTTCTTCAAGAAGGGCACCGAGCCGAAGGAGGCCGTGCCCGACAAGAACCAGGTCGGCGTCGACCAGTTCATGATGGGCGCGCAGTAGCCCGCGCGCCGCATCTCAAAGCGCAGTGCCCTTCAGGCGCCTTCGCGAAACGCACGCGAGGGCGCCTGATGTGCTTCCAGGGCCTGCTTCAGCGCGGCCACGTCCGGCCCCGCCTCCAGCACGGAGCGCGCGGCGGTGGGAATCACCTGCCGCTCGCGGCCGGAGAAGAGCTTGGGCAAGTCACTGAAGCCCGCGCCCTGCGAGCCGATGCCGGCGTGAGCAGCAGCGCGCCGCCCAGCCGCTCCACCACGTCGCGGTCCGCCGGGGGCAGCGTGGCGCCCATCACCGCGCCCGCGGGCAGGACGCCGGGGCCGGCCTTGTCGTTGAGCTTGCGCAGGCCGTCCGCCACCGCCTGGGCCACGGTGAGGCCGTCGCTGCCCACGGCGTTCTGCAACGGCACGCCCTCCGGGTTGGACGAGCGCACGACGATGAAGGCGCAGGCGCCGTGGGAGCGCGCCAGCTCCACCGTCTTCGCGAGCGCGCCCAGGCCCAGGTACGCGGTGAAGGTGGCGGCGTCCACGTCGTACGCGCTGCCCTTGCCGAACAGCGCTTCCGCGTAGGCGTCCATGGTGGACCCGATGTCGCCGCGCTTCACGTCCAGCAGCGTGAGGGTTCCCGCGGCGCGGAAGCGCTGGAGCACGCGCTGGAGCACGGCGAGCCCCTGGGGGCCGTGGCGCTCGAAGAAGGCGCTCTGGGGCTTCACCACCGCGAGCGTCTCACCGGCCGCGTCGGCCAGCCGCTCGCAGAAGTCGGACAGGCCCTGCACGGTGTCCGGCAGCTTCCAGCGGGCGAGCACGTCGCGGGACGGGTCCAGGCCCAGGCAGAAGGGGGAGCGCTCGTCGGCGAGCTGCTGGAAGCGCTGCGCGAAGGACGGGGTCGTCATGGCCGGGCTCCTCTCACTTCAGGCGGCGCGCGGTGGCGTCGAACAGCGGGTTGGGCATGGCCTTCAAGACGCGCATGGACGTGGCCAGCTGCCAGGGGAAGCTCACCTCCGTGGCGCCCGCGAAGATGCCGCGGCCCATGCGCTCCACCGCGTCCTCGGTCTCCATGAGGAAGGGCATGGGGAAGTTGTTCTTCGCGGTCAGCTCGCTCTTCACGAAGCCCGGGTAGACGCACGTCACCTGGACGCCGGTGCCCTTCAGGTCCACGCGCAGGCTCTCCAGGAAGGTGGCCAGGAAGGCCTTGGACGCGGAGTAGGCGGCGTGGCCCGCCAGCCCCCGCAGCCCCGCGAGGCTGGACACGCCGACGACGTGGCCCCGGCGGCGCTCCACCATCCGCGGCAGCACCGCGCACAGCGTGGCGGCGGCGCCGGTGACGTTGGTGTCGATGATGGCGCGCGTGCGCTCCCAGTCCATGCGCTTGCCGTGCGTGGGGCCGCCGATGCCCGCGTTCGCCACCACCAGGTCCAGCCCGCCGCACTCCGCGTCGATGGCGCGGATGCGCTCCTGGGTTCCTTCCGCGTGGTTGACGTCCATGACGACGGGCTCCACCGCGGCGCCCGCGGCCTGGGCCTCCGCGGCCAGGGCCTGCAGCTGCGACAGCCGCCGGCCCGTCGCGAACACGCGCACGCCGTGCTTCGCCAGCCACAGGGCCAGTCCACGTCCCAGCCCGCTCGAGGCGCCAGTCACCAGCGCCGTCCGGTAGGTCATCTCCGCCATGCCGTCCTCCAGGGGTGTCGCAAGCGGCCTGCCTTGTCGCACGGTTGCGCGCCCGAGGGCACGCAAAACCCCTCCCCCTCACCGGGGGACGAGGCGCATCCACCCACGCGTTGACACCTTGGAGACCTGGGGAAGGGGAGTTTCCGGTCATGCCCTGGTGGAACCGCATCCTCGTGGTGGACGACGACCTGGACCTGCTCCAGGCCTACAAGGAGGTGCTGGAGCTGGACGGGCACGAGGTGACGCTGGCGCGCAACGGCTTCGAAGCGCTGCGCCTGCTCAAGCAGGGGCTGCGCCCGGCGCTCATCCTCCTGGACCTGCTGATGCCGGGGATGAACGCGTGGTCCTTCCGCCTGCGGCAGCTGGAGGACCCGGCGCTCGCCTCCATCCCGGTCATCGTCCTGTACGCGCAGGACGTGGGGGCTCGCGCCATGAACGCCCTGGGCGTGGACGGCCTCCTGGAGAAGCCGGTGGACCTGGACGTGCTCCTGGCCACGGTGGCGGCCTACGTGAAGCCCGCCGGGGCCACGACCCAGCCTTCCCAGTGAGGCAGGGGGGGCCTAGCGGAACGGGGGCACCGGCTGGCCCCTGAACCACTCCGTGGCCTTCAAGAGGTGCAGGTCGTGCTTGCCGGGCCGCAGCTCGATGCCGCCCGTCACCGCGCCCAGCGTCGCCAGCAGGGCGCCCGTCATGTTGCCCTGCACGAGGTCCAGGTGGCCCTCCAGGGAGAAGCCGTCGCCCTTCGCCTTCAGCTCGCGCAGCTGCAAGCCCCGCTCGTCAATCTGCACCTGCCCCGTCACCTCCACCTTCGGGATGTTGAGCAGCGACGTGAGGAAGCCGGGCAGCTTCCGGGACGACGTGATGAGCGCGACCAGGGGCTGCGTGTCGGTGAGCTGGCTGGAGAAGCGCGCCTTGAGCACCGTGGGGGACAGGGTGAGGCTGGCGCGGGGCAGGGTGAAGGTCCCGCTCCAGGCGCGGATGGGCACGTTGCCGTTGGACGACACCTGGCTCAGCCGCAGCGTCGTCCCGCCCAGGCCCAGCTCCGTCATGTCCCAGGACAGGTGCCGCGCGTCCACCTCCACCTCCGCGCGCAGCAGGACCTTGTTCCGCCCCATGCGTCCGGAGACGAGGTCCGTGTCCATGCGCAGCTCCAGGGCGTTGCGCGCCTTCGCGCCCTTGGAGGGCTCCTCGCTGCGAATCGTCACGTGGCCGGAGTCGATCTCGAGCGTCCGCCCCAGCCACGGGTTGAGCACGCGCAGGTCCAGGGGCTTGCTCTTCGCCACGTGCAGCTCGGGCGCCAGGTCCAGGCCTGCCTGCCTTCGCGCCGCCGCGCCAGCACGGTGAGGGCCACCTCCGGCACCTCCACGTCGTTGCCCCGGGCGCCCGACACGCGCACGGGCGCGAACGCGAGCCGCAGCGACCCCGACGGCTGCCCCTGCTGCTCCGGCGGCATGGACACCTCCAGGCTCCACGGGGCCTGGGCCCGGATGGGGCCCGCGCGCAGGTCCAGCGCCGCGCCCGAGGCCTTCAGCTGGCTGCCGGGCTCCAGGGTGTTGCGCTGCATGCGCACGTCCAGGTCCACCCGGCCGGCGCCGCCGTGGAGGGACACGGGGGCGCTCGCGCCCAGCTGGTCGTTGATCCAATCCAACGGCAGCACGTCGAGGTGCGTCTTCACCTGGCCGCCGAGGGACTGGGAGAAGTCGTAGCCCTTGCCGGGCCGGAAGGGCGCGTCGAGCCGGGCGCGCGAGTCGAGCGACTCCAGCCTCGCGACGCGCTTGCCGTCCACCTCGATGAAGCCCCCGGCCACGCGCACCGACGGCAGGTCCACCTGGAGCCGCTCGCGGGACTGGAGGTTCAGCGTGCCGGTGACGTCCAGCGCGCCCGCGAAGCGCACGCGGCTGAAGTCCAGCTCGCGCACCTGGTGCAGCGTGACGTCCTTCAGGTGGATGACCCACGGCTTGCTGTTCGGGGCGGACGGCTGTTCAGGCGCGCTGCTTGGCTCCAGGTGGAAGCTGGCGCCGTGTCCGGTGATGCCGTCCACGTCCACGCGCTTTCGCAGGAGGCCCGTGAGCGACATGCCCGCCTCCAGCGCGTCCACCTCCACCTTCCACCAGACGTTCGCGTCCTGCTGGGTGAGGGTGAAGCCCTTCAAGTGGAGCCGGCCCACGGGCCACAGCCACCACGCGCGCTGCCACGTCAGCTGCGTGCGGTCCGTCGCGCGGCCCATGATGGCCTGGGTGACGCCGGTGTTGAGCGCGACATTGAGGGCGACCTCCAGCACCGCCACCGCCACCAGGGCCCACAGCGCCACGCGGCGCCAGCGCCTGCTGCGAGGGCCAGCGTCCTGGACGTCCGGGGGAGGGGAGACGGTCATGTCGCGAGGTTCCGGGGCCGGGAAGAGGCCCCTGGATGCCTCAAGCCCCCGGCACGCACAAGGCGTGTTTCCCCGCGAAGCTGGATGGGAGACACCCCCTGGTCCGACGGAGCAGCGGCCGGGGCGAGCGGGTATCGGGCGGCTGCTTGCTCCCCCGGGGGAGGCACGGACGAAGCCGGGAGCGGAGCGCGCGCCTGGATGTCATTGCGCCGGTGCGGGGCGGGGTGCACCGTCAAAGGTGAACCCTCTTTCAAGAAAGGGTGTGCCGATGGGAATCGCGGGCCGCACGGGACCCATCGAGGCGCTCCGCAACCTGGCCCTGTCGCTGCAACAGCTGGCGGCGAGTGAGATCGCGAGCGGCGTGGTGCAGGGCACGGCGGATGGGATCCGCAAGGAGGTGCCGGACCTGGACGGGCAGCTGCGCACGCTGCTCCAGGACGTGCTCACGGTGCTGAGCCGCATGGCGCACGAGGCCGCCAGGCGCGAGCACGGGCAGCCGGTGGACGCCACCCAGGCGCTCGCGGAGGCGGCCATGGAGGGCGCGCTGAAGGCGCTGGAGCGGGAGTGGAACGAAGGCGGCCTGCCCCTCCATGGCTTCATCGTGCGCCTCAACCGCCTCTTCGATGAGGTGGTGGCGTTCGCCCATTCCCGCACGGATGAGATCCGGACGCCGGGCGAGCGGGCCCAGCTCATGGCCCGTGGCGTGGTGAAGGCTGCCACGGAGCAGCTGCACGACTCCCTGCCGTCCATCATCGACGACGCGCGCGGCCTGGTTCCGTTGGGAGAGGAGGTGGCCTCGAAGGTAGGCCGGGGGCTGGTGGTGGGCGTCGAGTCCAAGCTGCGAGAGGACTCCAGCCTGCTGCTGGAGCTGGTGGAGCGAGGGGGGCGGGGGCTGGTGCGGGGATTGGCGGCGGGCCTGCGCGAGGAGCTGGCATCGAGTCCCGCGGCGTCCGCGGAGGCCCTGGGCACCTCCCTGGCGACGCTCGCCGAGCGCACCGCTGCCGCGACCCTCCGGGGCGCGGG
>NZ_JBKGHJ010000314.1:0-10434 GCF_046520365.1 Corallococcus sp. 4LFB | reverse complement strand
CGCGTCAGCAGCACGCGCGCGCCGTCCGCCTGGGCCTTGGCGATGGCCGTCTCCAGCCGGTCCACCGCGCCCCGGTCGATGAGCGCGCCCATGCCCGGGCCGACCTCCAGCCTCGCCGCCCGGCGGACGAGGTCGTCCACCAGCGGCTGCACGTCCCCCACCGCGAGCATCACGCTGGCCGCCATGCAGCGCTGGCCCGCGCAGCCGGTGAACGAGTCCACCACCGCCTGCGGCGTGAGGTCCGGGTCCGCGTCCGGCACGACGATGAGGTGGTTCTTCGCGCCACCCAGCGCCAGCACGCGCTTGCCGTGGCGGCTGCCCTCCACGTAGACGTGCCGCGCGACGGGGGATGAGCCCACGAAGGCCAGGGCCTTCACGTCCGGGTGCTCCAGCAGCGCGTCCACCGCGGGCTTCGCGCCGTGCACGACGGAGAAGACGCCGGGCGGATAGCCCGCCTCCACCATCAGCTCTCCCAGCGCGGTCGCGGTGAGCGGCACCTTCTCCGACGGCTTGAGGATGAAGGCGTTGCCCACCGTGACGGCGATGGGGAACAGCCACAGGGGCACCATCGCGGGGAAGTTGAACGGCGTGATGCCGGCGACGACGCCCAGGGGCTCGCGGCGGTATTCGCAGGTGACGCCCCGGCTCACCTCCAGGTGCGCGCCGCCATCCAGGTTCTGGAGCGACAGGGCGAAATCACAGACTTCCAATCCCTTGAGCAAGCCCGCGCGGCCCTCCGCCACCGTCTTGCCGGATTCACTGGCGGCCAGGTGCGAGAGCCTTTCCAGCCGCGACTCCAGCAGCGCGCGGAAGCGTTGCAGGAATTGGGTGCGCTCGCGCAGCGGGGTGACGCGCCAGCCCTGCGCGGCGGCCTTCGCGGCCTCCACCGCCTGGGCGACACCGGAGGCCGTCGTCAGCGGCACGCGGCCGATGAGCGCGCCTGTGTAGGGACTGCGGACCTCCTGCGCGGACGCTCCGGCGGGAGAGACCCACTCTCCGCCCACGAGGTTGCGACAAGAGACGACGCTCTCGGGAAAACGAACAAAGGACACGCGCACCCCCCCGGTGTTGCGTGACGAATGGGCGGCAAGGATAGACGCAAACCTGGAAGCCAGGGCAAGGCGAGGGGCGTCATCGTGTCATTGCCTGATCGGAAGCGATGGATCTCCCCAGCTTGCTGTGTCGCAAACCCGACCCATTCGCGCGGCAGGGATTGCCAATGCCCGGGTGCGCGAACGTGCGCGCCGCGCCTCGTCAGGCCTGGGAGAGCATCCGCTGGTGCCGCTCCGACAGCGCGGTGACATCCGTGAGGGTGCGCAGCTCCGCGATGGCGGTGGCGTCCTCGGTGTCCGGGTTGAGGCCGAGCGAGATGGCCTCCAGGTACAGCTCCAGCGACAGCAGGAAGCGCGAGTCGGCGGTGAGGGGGTCGCCCTGCTCGCGCATCAGCTCGCCGTCCTCACGCACCAGCTTCGCGAGCATCCGCGTGCGCGCGGCGGTGCCGAGCAGGCGGGAGGTGGACTCGGCGTCCGCGAGGACGAGCGCGCCGTACTCCATGCCCAGCACGGTGAGGGCGGTGTCGCGGAGGTGGTTGCGCGCGTCCCCGTACCGCTTCTCCTTCCGGGCCTTGAGGATGCTGGCGATGGCGGCGGCGAACTGCTCGGCAGCTCGCTCGATGAAGTCCTTGCGGAGGGACATGGGGCGCTCAGGCTAAGCCCGTCCCGGGGCGCACGCACCTTTCCCACCGTGACGCCACCCCGCTGTCACATGAAACCCAGGGGGTTTCGCACGTTTTCACTGTCTGGTGGGGCAGCGAGAAGGCGGCGGACCGCGCCGCCGGTGTTCGTGTGCCGGGGAGCGACGACCAACCCGGACGCCCGGGTCCGTATCCATTTCAAGCGCGGATCCACGGAAGCCGGGTGATTCGCGCGCCCCGCCGTCATTCATCTGGAGAGTCATCGTGGGAGCGTCTTCCGCTCGCGCACCGCTGCGTCCGTTGTCCGAGGCATCCGTCCTGGAAGGGAATGTCCGGCGGGACATCACCGATCCCGAGCGCATCCGCATCATCCTCGCCACCGCCGCCGCGCTGGGCTCGCCCGCCCTGCTGCGCCGGGGGGACACGGCGTCGCCGCTGCGGCTGGAGACGCTGGAGCCGGAGGGCGGGGGCCTCCACTGGTCCGGCCTGACGGTGGAGCCGGGCGCGGACGCGTGGGAGGTGGAGGTGTTCGGTCACGGCTGCGTCTACCGGATGCTCCTGTCCGGCGAGACGGTGGAGCCGGGGACCTGGGTGACGCCGCCGCCGCGCCAGTTGATCCAGGTGCGCCGCCGGGCCCACCGGCGTGCTCCCGCCCCCGCGGACCTGCGCGTGCGGCTGCCGTTGCCCGGCTGGTTGGGCCGCGAGCGCGAGGCGGTGGACGTGTCCCCGCATGGGCTGTCACTGCGGCTGGGCACGGGGGAACGGCTGTCACCGGGCCGGGTGCTCCAGCCCATCGAGCTGCGCACGGCAGGAGGCGAGGCCGTGTCGCTGCGCGGTGAGGTGCGCCATGTGTCCGAGCGCGCCGACGGTGAGCTCCAGTGCGGGCTCCAAGTGACGCCGCTGTCCTTCGAGGATGCGGAGCGCTGGCAGGCGCTGGTGGCCGGGGCGCTCCATCCGACGACGCGCACCGATGGGGCCCTGGCGGAGGAGCACTGGCGGCTGTTCATCGACTCCGGCTACTTCAACCTGGCGGGCCGGTCCGCCGAGGACTTCGAGGCGCGGCGGCGGAGCTTCGTCGAGCTGGGCCGCCAGACCGGCGCGATGGGGACGGTCCTCACCGAGGTGGTGTGGCCTTCCGAGCGCGGCGTGGAGGCGACGCTCTCCGCGATGAAGCCGTACCGCTCCCTGTGGGTGGTGCACCAACTGGCGCGGCGCCAGGACGCCACGCGGTTCGAGCGAATCAAGGGACAGCTGCTGCGCGACGTGTACGTGCACTGCGTGGAGCACGCGCAGCGGGATGGCGGGTTCCGGTGGCTCGCGGCGTACATCGAATCGACCGTGCCCTTCACGTACCGCGCGCACGCCGGCTTCGCCGACCGGATGGCGGCGACGGGACGGACGTTGCTCCTGCCCCTGCGAATGATTGACGTCGAGTGCGCGCATCCCCCAGCCCCGCGGCGGACGGGCCTGGAGCTGGGGCCCGCGACGGAGGCGGAGCGGCGGCTGCTGGTGGAGCGGATCGCCCTCACACGCCCCGCCTGCTACGCGGAGGCGCTGGACCTGCGGCTGGAGACGCTGGACCTGCGGGACGCGGCTCGGGACTGGCAGGCGGTGGGGCTGGAGCGCGAGCGGCACCTGCTGGTCGCTCGCGAGGGCGCGAAGCCGGTGGCGGTGGCCGTCCTGGAGTCGGGGCCTCCCGGCACCAACCCCTTCGGGCTGCTGGACTCCGTGCGGCTGTTCGCGCTGTCGCCGCGAGCGCGGCAGGCCTACCCGGCGCTGATGGACGGAGCGCGCCGCTGGTTCGCGCACCGGGGCCGCGACGGCTTCACCTTCCTGGCCGAAGAGGCCGGCGACGTGGAGGCCGCGGGCCTGCACGACGCCGCCCCCGACGCGAAGCCCTTGCTGTGGCTCATCCCCGCCGACCTCGCTCCCGAGTTCCTGGAGCACCTCCACGAGCAGACGGCACCCCGTCCGCTCTCCCACCCCCAGAAGGAGCTGTCATGAGCCTCATCCAGACGCAGTACCTGCCGCACGTGAAGGAAACCCGAACCCGCCTGGAGACGGACGCCGTCGTGCGCACGCTCCTGTCGCCGGACATCTCGCCGGACCTGATGGCGCGCTTCCTCATCGAGTGGTCCGCCCGGGGCGCGTACATGACCGAGCCCGTGGACGGGTGGATCCGCGGCGCCGGTGAGCGCTGCATCGCGCTGGGACAGGAGAAGGTGGGCCGGCAGCTCATCACCCACGCGAAGCACGAGGCCGGCCACCACCTGATGACCATCCAGGACGCGCGCGTGCTGACGGAGCAGTGGAACGCGAGCCACACGCAAGCGCTGAATGCGGAGGCGCTGGTCGCCCAGGCGCCCACGGCCGCCATGCGCGAGTACCGGCAGGTGCACGACGAGGCCATCACCGGCGACCTGCCGCTGGGCCAGGCGGCCATCGAGTACGAGGTGGGCTACCTGGCGGTGGTGCTGGTGCCGCGCATCCTGGCGCGCGTGCGCGAGGTGCTGGGACAGGGCACGCTGGACACGCTCACCTTCCTGCGCGAGCACGCGGAGGTGGACGTGGGCCACACCGCGCTCAACGAGCGGATGATGGAGGGGCTCCTGAGCACCCACCCCGAGGAAGGCCGGCGGCTGGCGGCGTTCGGCGCGCGCGGGCTGGACTGCTACCTGCGCTTCCTGGACGACTGCCTGGAGGCGGCGCGCCAGGGCCTGGGCGCCGGTGCCACCGCCGCGGCGGCCTGAAGGGACTCACGGCGCCGCGTGGCTCCGTGACTTCCAGTACTCGCGCTGTGCTGGCACGGAGACGAGCTCCCGCTCCGGATAGCGCAGCGCGGTCAGCTTCCCTCCGAACACGCAGCCCGTGTCCAGACAGACGGTGTTGTTCACCCACTCGGCCTCCGGCACGGAAGTGTGGCCGTACACGACCGTCGCGTGGCCCTGGTACTGCCGGGCCCAGTCGGCGCGCACCGGCAGGCCGTAGGCGTCCGCTTCGCCCGTCGTCTCTCCGTAGAGGGCGAAGTCGCGCACCTCGGGGGTGTCCCGGCCGTGCATGCGCTCCTTCAGGCCCGCATGCGCCACCACCAGGTGGCCGTCGTCCAGGACGTAGTGCGCAGAGCGGGCCTCGATGAAGTCGGCGACCGCCTGGGAGAACCCGGGCGGTTCGCGCTCCAGTTGCTCCAGCGTCATCGCGAGCCCGCGCGCCACGCGCACGTCCTTGCCACGCAGCTTCTTGAGCAACTTGATTTCATGGTTGCCCGGCACGCACAGCGCCGTGCCCGCCTCCACCATGCCCATCACCAGGCGCAGCACGTCCGTCACGCCCGGCCCCCGGTCCACCAGGTCGCCCAGGAACACGACCTTGCGGCCGGCGGGCGTGCCCACGTCGTAGCCGGGCGCTCCGTCCGCGCGCGGCGCGACCGTGTAGCCCAGCTCCGTCAGCAGGGCCTTCAGCTCGTCGGCGCACCCGTGGATGTCCCCGATGATGTCGAAGGGCCCGTGCTCGTCCTGACGGTGGCTGGGGAGCGGACGGTGCTCGAACGACACCGCGTCCACCGTCTCCGGCGTGAGCACGTGCACGTGCCGGATGCCTTCCTTCGTCAGCCCCTTCAGCGCGTTCTGGAGCTGCTGGATTTGATTGCGAAGGGCTCGGGGACCGGGGTGCGACCCGGTGCGCGCGCGGTTGCGCTCCAGACAGAGCGCTTCCGGCGTGTCCATGGCCACCGCGACCAGGGCGACGTGGTGCTCACGCGCCAGGGTCACGTAGTGACGGCGCGACTCCGCGCTCAGGGGCACGCCGTCGATGACGGTGAGCGTGCCCTGCTCGAGCCTTCGCGCCACCTCGTCGTGCAGCTTCGCTTCGTCGCCCGTGCCGGGCAGCACGTCCTCCGGGAGGAAGTGCGCGTTCGCGAGGGTGGACTTGCCGGAGCCAGAGGGACCGATGAGCAGCACGAGCGACTGCTCGGGAATGGGAATCTTCATGATGGGAACACCGGAGTGGGGGTCGGCGTGCCGACCAGCGCCCCTTCCGGGGCAGGGCGCGCGCCACCACTCCAGCGCGCGATCCCTTCCGGTGCCCGGGTCACGCGAGCCTTCGCGGACCCTCCGGCGTCAGACGGGATGCGCAATCCACGGATGCGCGCGCTCCCGCCTGACATGCGTCACTTCATGGGCAGCAGATACGCTTCCAGGTACACGTCCGGAAGACGGTCGATGTCGCCCTCCGGCGCACGCTGGTAGCCCCGGCGCTCGTACATGCGCGCGACGCCCTTGGCGCCCCGGCGCACGTGGAGGGAGATGGCGTCCACGCCCCAGCGCTTCGCGAGGGCTTCCGTCTCCGCGAGCAGCGGCTGTGCCAGCCCCTGCCCCTGGAAGCGCACCGACGTGGCCAGGGCGCGCAGGTCCGCCGTGCGGGGCAGCCAGGCCTCGGTGCCGGGCGCGCCGGGCGGGTACAGGGCCACCGTGCCGGCGAGCTCGCCGTCCACCTCCGCCACGAGGATGGTGCACGCACCGCGCCTCGAAGCGACGTCGCGCAGGAACGCCTTGCGCTCCTCGGAGTAGACGACCTCCGGCATCAGCTTCGCGTACTGCGTGGTGTAGGCCTCCACCAGCAGCTCCCCAATCACCTTGTCGTCCTCGGGCCGCGCCTCGCGGAGGATGACCCGATTCGTCACGTCCGTGCTCATGCGTCGCCCTCTAGCATGACGACCCGGGCCTGCGCGCGGGCACGGTCACGCGGGCGCGCTGACGGCGCATCCCGCCGAGCATCCAGGCCGCGAACAACAGGCCTCCCGCGACCGCCGCCGTGCCGCCGCCGCCCGTGGTGCAGCCTCCCGCCTGCGCGTTGGCCAGCGCGTCCGGTGCCACGTCGGAGGTGGGCCCGGGTGTGCCTTGCGACGGTCCTCCCGCGGCCTCTTCCGGCGCGGAGGAGGTGCCCCCGTCCGCCGGCTGCTGGGTGCCCGCGTCCGGCGTCGGGTGGGCGGTCAGCTCCTCGTAGCGCTGGATGAGCTTCAGCCTCGCCGCGTCGAACGCGGCGCCGTCGTCCGTCACTCGCGACGCGGCCGGAATCAGGTCCCTGGCCACCTTGCGCGCGAAGTCCGGGTCTCCCGCGTCACTCACCGCCTTGAGCCACTCGTAGTCCTGCATGCCCTGGCGGAGGAGCTTGAGCCGCAGCGACGCCACCGGCACGTCCGTCTTCCCACCGATGGCCGCCGGCGTGCCCGGGTAGAACAGCGTCCCGTCCCCGTTGCCGTTGAAGCGGTACTGGTCCGTCCACGCCGTGGAGAGCATGCCCACCGTCTGGTAGTAGAGCTCGCCCGTCGCGCCCTCCAGGAACGTGACCCACTCCATCGCGCGCGCCTTCGCCGCCGACCGGTCCAGCATGTACGACGGCCAGCCCGCGCCCGGCTGGTTCTCCGGCGCGTTGGTCCCATACGCACAGCCGTGGCTCATGCAGCTCTGATACATCCACAGCTCGGTTCCCGGACGCTCCAGGAAGCCCGTGTACGTCCCGCGCTGGTCGCCCCGGAAGTCCGCGGCCGTGCCGTCCAGGTGGTTCACCAGCGGCACCGCCACGTCCACGTACTCCTCCAGGCCGTTGCCCTTCAGCTCGCGCGAGTTCGTCGTCAGCATCGTGCGCAGCCCGGGGGCCGCCTGGCGCACCAGGTCTCCCGTCGCGCGCACCTGTTCGAAGGTCGTGCCGTAGGGCGGCTCGTCCCCCAGCTGCACGTAGGCCCGGTCCAGCCAGCCCCGCTCCTTCATGTGCGCCGTGAAGTCCCCCAGGTTCGCGGCGTCGAGCGGCCCCACGTACTCCAGGCTCGTCATCCGCGCGCCTTGCAGCCGCGTGGGCGCGGTCCCGTCCAGGTACGGCCCCCACGTCGCGTCGAAGTCGCTCCACGCCGGCGGCCACGGCTTGCGCGGGAAGAGGCTGGACAGCGTGAAGCGGTGCTCCAGCGCCATCCGCTGGTAGCGCGCGAGCAGCGGCCGCAGCTCCTCCGGCGTGCAGTCCTCGCGCCCCGTGTGCGCGCGGCAGACGTGCGGCGGCCAGAGCAGGAACGCCGACGGCAGCGAGGAGGTGCTCGGCAGCGCCGCGTCCACCACCGTCAGCCTCGCCGTCACCTGCCGCTGGAAGCCTCCGTCCGCCTCCACCGTCACCGTGCCCATGTAGTCGCCGGGCGGCGCGTCCTGGGGCACGTGCACGTCCACCCAGACGGCCCGGGCCTCTTTCGCGGGCACGTCGAAGGGGAAGGCGCCGCGCGCCTCACCGGCGATCTCGTCCGTGTCCGGCACCAGCCCGTCCGGCCACGCGCCCACCGGCTCTCCCGCCACCGACGCCTGCTTCGTGGAGATGAGCGCTTCGCGGTACAGCGTCACGTCCGGCCCGGACAGCGTCGTGGCGCCGGGGCCCTCCAGCGCGGGCAGCTTCGCGCGGACGTTCCTCAGCCCCGTGTCGCCGCCCTGCAGCGCGACCTGGAAGGAGACGAACTCGTTGCGCGCGGCGGTGAGCCGCACCTCGGTGGCGCTCCGGGCGGCGGTCCCCGGCCGCACCTTCACCATCATCCCCTCGCCCCACACGGCGGGCCCGGCCGCGAACACCGGCAGGGCCACGGTCAGCGACAGCAGGGCGGCACGGAACGGTCGAATCGAAGGCATGAAGAGACCAACGCGCCCCGGCCCCGCGTGGCTTCCCGCATCGGCCGTCCCTTGTCAGCCGGACAGGCAGGCGGCCGAGGGCCCCCGCGCCTCGTGCGGTGGGTCCAGGCGTCGTTCCTCGAGGCCCGCGTGCGCCCGGCTCACAGGAAGTCGCCGATGAGCCCCGGGAGCTGTTCCTTCAACTTCTGAAGCAGACCGCGCCGCTTCCAGCCCTGCCAGTGGACCTCCGCGGAGTGCGTGAGGTCCTGCTCGAAGGCGGCGGCCAGCTCCTCCGCCAGCACCGGGTCCTCCACCATCACCGAGCCCTCGTCGGTGTGGTTGAGCGCCAGCGGATCCAGGTTGGTGGAGCCCACGACGCTCAGCGTGTCGTCCGCGACCAGCGTCTTGGAGTGCATCATCGAGATTTCGTATTCGTAGATGCGCACGCCGCCCTCCAGGAGCCGTGCGTAGGACGCGCGCTGCGCGGTGAGCACGGGTCCCACGTCGTGGTAGCGGCCGGGCACCAGCACGCGCACGTCCACGCCCTCGCGCGCCTTGAGGATGAGCATGTCGCTGATGGCTTCCGACGGCAGGAAGTACGAGTTGGCGATCCACAGCCGGTGCTTCGCGGCCGCGATGGACAGCAGCCACATCCTCGACGCCTGCGAGAGGAAGCGGTGGCCGGTGCTGGCGACGAAGCAGGCCCGCGCGTTTCCCGCGGGGGCGAGCTCCGGGAAGGACTCCGGGGGCAGGAAGTCGCCGCCGGACTCCTGCCAGTTCTGCGCGAAGGCGATCTGCATGGCTCGCACGACGGGGCCCCGGACCCGCACGTTGGTGTCCCGCCAGGTCTCCGGCGCGTCGCCATTTCCCAGCCAGCTGCGCCAGATGCCGAAGCCTCCGGTCAGCGCGACCTCGCCGTCGCGGATGACCATCTTGCGGTGCATGCGCGCGCGGATCCGCACCGCGTCCAGGGACATCACCGCGCCCTGATAGGGCCGGTAGATGCGCACGTCGCAGCCGGCGTCCGCGAGCACGGGGGCCACGACCTCGAAGTTCACGCTGCCCAGCGGATCCACGATGACGCGGCACTGCACGCCGGGGGCGCGCTCGCGCAGCGCGATGAGCAGCCGGTCCGACGGGATGCCCGGACGCCAGATGTAGCTGGCGATGTGGATGCTGGAGCGGGCGGCGCGGATCTCCTCCTCGATGACGTCGAAGACGCGGCCGTTCTGCACCAACTCCACGCCGTTGCCGGGCTCCATGGGGAAGCCCAGCGTCTGCTCGATGGCGAGCTCCCGCGCCTCCGGGTCCTCCGGCAGCGCGCGCAGGCGCAGGTCCTGCCGGTGGTTCGGGTAGGGACACCCCGCGGCGAGCAGGGCGATCAAGATGAGCCAGACCAGCCGCACGGTCCGAAGCTAGGGCAGCCCCCGCCCTTCCGCATCCGCCGTGTGATTCCGCGAGGAGGAAGGGCGTGAACGCGCAGGGCCACCGTCCACCCGCCGACGGTTGAAGCGCGTGAAACACATACCCGGTGGTGCCGGACACGCCGCATGCGCACTGCTGAGAGCACACACAGCGGGGCACGCGAGGAGGACGGACACGGCATGCGGCGACGGAGGATGGCACCAGCCCGCGGGGCGCTCCTGCTGATGGGCCTGCTGGGCGCACCGGTCGCGGTCGCTGCCGTGAGGCCCCAGGAGAGTCCTCCAGCGCGCTCGGGCCCACCGGCGACCGGCGGTGGCGCCGCGCTCCCAGTGCCCTTGCCGGAGGCTGGCGACGCGCCCGGGGCTCGTGATGACCCGCGCGAAGCGGTTCCGCCCGCATCCGCCGCACCGTCGCGTGAAGCGGATCCGCCCGCGCAGCCATGCGCGGCCGAGCCACCCGCGTCCGCCTCGGAGCCGCCTCCATCCCGCGCGCCGGATCCGCCTCCGCCTCCGCTGGAGCCCACCGTCCTGGATGTGCCGTTGCTGGGCGCGGACCCTCCGCCTCCCGCCGTGCCTCCACGTGCGCTGCGGCCTTCATTCCGCATGGAGAGCCCGACACGGAGCCCCTTGTCCGGCGCACCTGGGCCGCGCATGGCGGCGTCACGCTGCTGCCCTGGCGCCG
>NZ_JBKGHJ010000313.1:0-10439 GCF_046520365.1 Corallococcus sp. 4LFB | reverse complement strand
CGAACGAAGTCCGCGCGAAGGGCGCCGAGAAGCGTGGCGCCACCGCGAAGAAGTCCGCTGCGAAGGGCGCCGAGAAGCGTGGCGCCACCGCGAAGAAGGGCGCCGCGAAGGGGGCCGCACAGAAGCGTGGCGCCACCGCGAAGAAGGGTGCCGCACAGAAGCGTGGCGCCGCCGCGAAGAAGGGCGGGGCCGCGAAGAAGACCACGGGCAAGGCCGCAGCGAAGAAGTCCTCGCGCCGCCGGTCCTGAGTCGCACGGTGGCACGGGGGAACCCCACGGGGCCCCCCACCTGAAGACAAAGGGCGCGTCCCACGCACGGGGACGCGCCCTGTCTGCATCCGCATCCAGCCCCGGCTACCCCTCGGGCAGCAGGTCCGGCGACTGCGCGCGCGGGCCCGGTTCATCGGGCTGCGCGGTCAGCTCGCGCTCCTCTTCCTCCTCGTCGGCCCGGCCGAAGCGCTGGATCTGATCCGGCAGGATGTCCCGCGCATCCGCCTCTTCTTCCATGGGCGGCGACAGGGCCAGGTCCTGGTCCGTGATGTTGATCTCGTCCTCTCCGGTGTCCGGGTTCCGGTGGCGCAGCGAGGTGGACTCGCCCACATCCTCGTCTCCGAGCTTGTTGAACCGCATGGGGTCTCCTCGACAGGGACGGTTGAGAAAAGCTTCCGTGTCCCCTCGAAAATGGGCCCCCCGGACGGGAGCGGCAATCGCCGCCGCCCGCCTGCCTGCCGGGCCCGGCCCCCTCAGCGGGGAGCCGTCGGCGGCTGGCCGTCAGGGCTGCCGGGCTTCACCTCCAGCAGCACCATCCCCAGCGCCAGCACCCGGGAGAGCGTCTCGCGCACCGTGTAGCGCCAGGGGGTCGCCCGTCCCTCGTCCGCCGCCACGCCCCACGCGTCGATGCCCACCGAGTTGGCGATGAAGAGCGCCCGCGACAGGTGGAAGCGCTGCGTGACGAGCACCGCCCGGTCCGCGCCGAACACCGAGTGGGCTCGCAGGCAGCTGTCGTAGGTGGACAGCCCCGCCTCGTCGCCCAGCACCGCGTCCTCCGGCACCCCGCGCTCCAGCAGGTAGTTGCGCATGGCCCGCGTCTCGTTGTGGAAGGGCGCGGAGTTGTCCCCGCTCACCAGCAGCGATTGCACCTTGCCCTGCCGCCACAGCGCGATGGCCGCGTCCAGCCGCTGCGCCAGCACCGGCGACGGCACCGCGCCCGGCGCCAGCCCCGCCCCGAACACCAGGGCCACCGGGGCCTCCGGGGCCCCCGCCAGGGGCACGATGCGGCCCTGGTAGCGCAGGCGCACGAAGTGGGACAGGCCCAGCAGGACGGCCACGGCCAGCCCGAGCAGCCCCAGGCCCCTGCGTACCCACACCCTGGTCGTGCCGCCAGCCTTCATGGACCCCGCGAAACAGTCGGAAAGGGCCATTCTCTTCCGGCGCCCCCAGTGGGCAAAGCGCCATGGGCGGCCCGGAAGCGGGAACTGTTCACGCCCGCCCGGCCCCTGAACGGGCTCCAAGGGGGCCCGGTCCGGGGCACCCCGCCGTTGACCGGCCCCCGCCCCGCCTATATAGGGGGCCCGCCGTCCCTCATGGCCAGCCCGGGCTGTCACGGGGCGCGCGCCGCACGTCGTCCCAGAGGAGTTTCCGGTCCATGGCGTCCCTTCGCGACATCCGCAAGCGCATCCGCTCGGTGAAGAACACGCGGCAGATCACCAAGGCCATGAAGATGGTCTCCGCCGCCAAGCTGCGCAAGGCGCAGGACGCCATCCTCGCCGCCCGCCCGTACGCGCAGACGCTGGAGCAGATCATCTCCGAGCTGGCCGTGCGCTCCGCCGACCAGGAGCTGGCGCACCCGCTGCTCGCCTCCCGCCCCATCCGCCGCGTGGAGCTGCTGCTCCTCACGTCCGACCGCGGCCTCGCCGGCGGCTTCAACTCCAACGTCATCCGCCGCGCCAACCGCTACCTGTACGAGAACAGCAACCTCCAGGTGCGCGTCTCCACGGTGGGCCGCAAGGGCAATGACTTCTTCCGCAACCGCGGCCAGTCCATCCGCAAGGACTTCGCCGGCCTGTACGCGACGCTGAACTACCGCTCCGCCGCCAACGTCGCGGAAGAGCTGGCCGCCGCCTTCCTCAACGACGAGGTCGACGCGGTCTACGTCGTCTACAACGAGTTCGTCTCCGCCATCACCCAGAACGTCGTCGTTTCGCAGCTCCTGCCGCTGCAGCCCGCCGCGGTGAAGGCCGCCACGACTGCCACGCCCGAGACCGTCGCGGCGGCCCCGGCGCTGGTGGACTTCAAGTACGAGCCGTCCCGCCAGGCCGTGCTGGACCGGCTGGTGCCCCAGGCGGTCAACATCAAGCTGTACCGGGCGCTCCTGGAGAGCGTGGCCAGCGAGCAGGGCGCGCGCATGAGCGCCATGGAGAACGCCACCAACAACGCCACGGACATGATCTCCAGCTACACCCTGCTCTACAACCGCACCCGCCAGGCGGTCATCACCAAGGAGCTCATGGAGATCGTCTCCGGCGCCGAGGCCCTCAAGTAGTCCGCCTCCCGTCCGGCCGCACCCCCTCGGCTTCAGACGCTGGGCCCGCTGCTTCGCGCTCCCTCGAGCGCCGGGCACGGGCCCTTCGCCGTTCCAGGCTCCCCCCTTCGAGGCTCCCCAACGAGCAGGCGCGTCACAGGGGAGGCGCAAGGGACTGGCGTATGGGACACCGCTCCGCTAAGCGGGACTTACGTGCGCGGACCCGGGAGGCTTGACCCTGCCGGGCACCCCCCGGTAAAGGGGGCCCGCCCACACCCCTCTTTCGGGGTCGATTTCCTGACGGGCGGCGGCGCCCCGGCCGCTCGCCATACGAGACAAGGCAGAGGAGTCCCATGAGCGCTCAAGTCCCGACGACTGGCAGGATCACGCAGGTTCTCGGCCCCGTGGTCGACGTGGAGTTCCCGCCCGGCGGGCTCCCTGAGGTGTACGCCGCCCTCAAGCTGACCAACCCCAACCTGGGCGCGGAGAAGGACAACCTCACCATCGAGGTCGCGCAGCACCTGGGTGAGAACACCGTGCGCTGCATCGCCATGGACTCCACGGAGGGCCTGGGCCGCGGCATGCCGGTGAGCAACACGGGCGCCCCCATCCAGGTGCCGGTGGGCAAGGCCACCCTGGGCCGCATCATGAACGTCACCGGCGAGCCGGTGGACGAGATGGGCCCCGTGAACGCCACCGAGTACTGGCCCATCCACCGCGCGCCCCCGCCCTTCACGGAGCAGGACGTGCGCGTGCAGATGTTCGAGACCGGCATCAAGGTCATCGACCTGCTCGCCCCCTACACCCGTGGCGGCAAGATCGGCCTGTTCGGCGGCGCCGGCGTGGGCAAGACGGTGCTCCTGCAGGAGCTCATCCGCAACGTGGCCGTGGAGCGCGGCGGCTTCTCCGTGTTCGCCGGCGTCGGTGAGCGCACCCGCGAAGGCAACGACCTGTACCACGAGATGCAGGAGACCAAGGTCATCCAGACCGACAACCTGGAGAAGAGCCAGGCGGTCCTCGTGTACGGCCAGATGAACGAGCCGCCCGGCGCCCGCGCCCGCGTGGCCCTCTCCGCGCTGACCATGGCGGAGTACTTCCGCGACGTGGAGGGCCGTGACGTGCTCCTCTTCGTGGACAACATCTTCCGCTTCACCCAGGCCGGCTCGGAAGTGTCCGCCCTCCTGGGCCGCATCCCCAGCGCGGTGGGTTACCAGCCCACGCTCGCCACGGAGATGGGCGGCCTGCAGGAGCGCATCACCTCCACCACCAAGGGCTCCATCACCTCCGTGCAGGCCATCTACGTGCCCGCGGACGACCTGACGGACCCCGCGCCCGCCACCGCGTTCGCCCACCTGGACGCGACCACGGTGCTCAACCGCTCCATCGCGGAGCTGGCCATCTTCCCCGCCGTGGACCCGCTGGACTCCACCAGCCGCATCCTGTCCGCGGACGTGCTGGGCGCCGAGCACTACGCCGTGGCCCGCCGCATCCAGGGCATCCTGCAGCGCTACAAGGAGCTCCAGGACATCATCGCCATCCTCGGCATGGACGAGCTGTCCGAAGAGGACAAGCTGTCCGTGGCGCGCGCCCGGAAGATCCAGCGCTTCCTGTCCCAGCCGTTCTTCGTGGCCAAGGTCTTCACCGGCCTGGACGGCCGCTACGTGAAGCTCCAGGACACCATCCGCAGCTTCAAGGAGATCGCGGACGGCAAGCACGACGACCTCCCGGAGTCCGCCTTCTACATGGTCGGCTCCATCGAGGAGGCGCAGGAGAAGGCCCGCAAGCTGGCGGCGGCTTAAAGACACCCATGCGCCTGACCGTCGCGCTCGCCCTGCTCTTGTGTGTGGCCGCGCCCTCCGCCCTGGCGGAGGAGCGCGCCAGCCGGGCACGGGTGAGCGCGAACGGGCTCTACAGCGTCCGCACGGTGGACGTGGGCGTGGGGAAGTGCCGGCTGGAGATGCTCAAGGAGAACGGGCCCCTCTGGTCGGCGGACGTGTGCGTGGGGACGGTGGACGACCTGTACTTCGCCTCCAATGACGGGGAGAAGGTCTGGGTGCTCTACCCGCTGGTGGAGAAGGGCAAGCCGCCCCCCGGCAGGAAGAAGCGGAAGGGCAGCGGCCTGGCGTGGGCGCGGGTGATGGTGGCGGCCCAGTTCGACCGCACCGGGCAGAAGCTCCAGGAGCGGCGGCTGACGGAGCTGATGACGACGAAGCAGCTGTCGGAAGTGCGGCAGATGGCCCACCACCTCAAGTGGCTGGAGGGCACGCTGGGCATCCCGGGCAAGGGCCCCCGCCTGACGGACGCCGGGGTGTTGGAGTTCGAGCCGGTGGGCGTGAAGACCCAGCGGCTGACTTTCTGATGCGGTAGTGCGGTAGCACGAGGACCTTCATGGCCAAGCTGACTGTCGAGATCGTCACCCCCGAGAAGCGCATCCTGTCCGTGCAGGCCGACGAGGCCATCGTGCCGGGCGGAGAGGGCCTGTTCGGCGTGCGGCCCGGCCACACGCCGTTCCTGTCGCTGGTGGAGCCGGGCACGCTCACCCTCACGGAGGCGGGCAAGCAGGACCGCTACTTCGTGGCCGGCGGCTTCGTGGAGGTGAGCAACGACAAGGTGCTGGTGCTGGCGGACGCCGCCGAGCACGTCACCGGCATCGACGTCGCGGGCGCCCGCCGCCGCATGGAGGAGGCCCAGGCGCGCCTCAAGGACCTCAACAGCGCGGACGCGCGCTACGCGCTGGAGCAGGCCGCGGTGCGCCGCGAGGCCGCGCGCATCGGCGCCGCCGAGTCCCGCTGAGGTCTCACCCGCGCGTCCTGACCGGGCGCGCGTGAAGCACCGGAAGGGTGGAGTTCCGAAGCCCCGGGGCACGGGGCCGGCGCTCCACCCTTTTCGCGTTCCAGGGGCCGGACGGCGCATGATGCGGCGCTGTCATGAGCGCTCCTGAATCGCCCGTCCTGGAACTGTTCCACCGCATCGCGGATCCGCCGTCCGCCACCGCGCGCCGCTTCGTCACGGACCACGCGCTGGAGGACCGCGTGCGCTTCCGCAACCTCACCTACGAAGAGGTGGAGAAGGACTGGCGCGAGCGCGGCGGCCACACGTCCCCCGCGCTGTGGGACGGCGCGCGGCTGCATCAGGGCGCGGAGGCCGTGGTGGCGCGGCTGCTCGCGGTGGTCAACCTGGGCCGCGACGATTCGTGATCAGCGCGCGCGTGGACGAAGTGAAGTCGCGCGCGTCAAGGTGAACACCTGAGCCCGTGGGCAGGGCACGCGCACGGCGCCTTGCGCACCCACGCGCGGCCACCCGTGCGTCCCTTTCGTTCCATGCGCAGCATTCGAAGTTGGACATGCACGCATGCTCGCGCGTTTCAACGGGCCCGCCTGCTTGCTGAAACGCAGCGGGATGCGATAGCTACCGCGCCCCCGGTTGCGCCGTCGTGACGGCGAAGGAGGCGGACAGTGGCGACGCGCGTGGTGCAATCCAGCGGGACCTTTCCTGTCCAGCGCTCCACCGCACCCGCTTCGTGCACGTCAAGGCCCCATGATCGATCCGCCGTCGCGTCGCGCGCCTTTGCTGCGTTCATCTCGGTGCTCGTCCTTGGCTGAGGCTCGGGTAATCTCCGCCCCTCCGATGCCGCTGACTCCCGCAGACCGCCAGGACAGGTTCCATGCGGCATTTCTCGGGCTCGCCATCGGGGATGCGCTCGGCTTTCCGCTGAGGGGCATCCCCCCGGCGAGCCTGGCGCGGCTGCCCGGGCTGGCGGAGGACTTCGCGCCCCGGCCGCGCGGCAAGTTCGCCAAGGGCCAGTTCAGCGACGACACGCAGCTGCTGCTCGCGGCCGCGGAGAGCGTCATCCGCGAGGGCAAGGTGGACGGCCGCAGCGCGGCGGCGCACCTGGCGTGGCTGTGGCAGGAGGGCATCATCCTGCAGCCGCCGCGCAGCCTGTCCGAAGCGCTGCAGCGGCTGTCGGGCGGCACGCCGTGGATGAGCGCGGGCGCGCCCCTGGGCACGAAGTGCCCGTCGGTGCTCAGCCGCGCGCTGGTGGTGGGCCTCTTCGAGAGCGGCCAGCGCGCGCGCCTGCCGCACGACGCGGGCGTGCTCACCGTCATCACGCACAAGGACCCCGTCTGCGCCGCCGCCGCGGCCGCGTTCGCGCAGGCGGTGGCGCTGGGCATGGAGGAGGAGGCCCTCACGCCCGCGGCCTTCTGCGAGGCGCTGGCGCTGTCCGCCGCCGTGCACGACAAGAACCTGGCGGAGGAGATCCGCCACCTGCCGCGCCTGCTCACCTGGGACACCCAGCGCGCCCTCAACCAGCTGCGCAAGGTGGGCGTGCCCCCCAGTGAGCTGAAGGGCGTGGACGGCCTGCCGTGCCACGTGGTGCCGGTGCTGCTCACGTCGCTGTACGCGACGCTCAAGGTGCCGCACGACTTCCGCGAGGCCGTGGTCATGACGCTGCGCTGCGGCGGCGAGGCGGACGTGGCCGCCGCGCTCACGGGCGCCCTCCTGGGCGCGCACCTGGGCACCCGCGCCATCCCGGCCCGCCTGCGCAAGCAGGTGCTGTACGCGGAGAACCTGCTGGACACCTCGGACCGCCTGTTCCGTGCCCGGCAGGTGCGCGAGACGCTGGCCACGGCGATCGCGCACCAGAAGAGCCGCCGCTAGGCACTGGACCCTGGCCCATTCCATGGGGCGGGGGGACCAGGCAGGCAGCCGAACGAGGCCGGGGTGTACGGCGGGACTTCTCCCGCCCACCCTGCCTGACCACCTTCAGGGACAGACCGGGGACAGCCGGGACGCCGGGCAGGCGTCCTTCGGTGATGCCCTGGAAGTCATCCTGTCGGAGGCACGGTCGTGGACCTCGAATCGGAACGCCTGGAGCGCAGCCAGCTGGAGACGCTCTCCACCCCGGAACTCATCCGGCACGCGCTGTCGGAGACCCGCCTGCTGGTGAAGGCGGAGGTGATGCACGCCAAGAAGGAGCTCAAGCAGGAGCTGCAAGCGGCCAAGATGGCGGGCATCTTCCTGGGCGCGGGCGCCGTGCTCGCCCTCACGTCGCTGGCGGTGCTCTTCGTCGCGCTGGGCCTGGCCCTGCCGCTGGGGGCCGCGGTGGGCGTGCTCATCGTGGGCGCGGTGCTGCTGGCCGTGGCCGGCCTCCTGCTGTTCCTGGGCGCCAAGCGGATTCCCAAGAAGCCGCTGGTGCACACCCAGGAGCGCTTGAAGACGGACCTTCAGATGACCCGGGAGACGCTCCAATGAGCCAGGCCTCCGAGACCGAAACGCACAGCGACCACGCCATCACCAAGCGCATGGGTGACCGCGAGCAGGTGGAGCACACCGCGGACCGCATCCGCGACGAGCTGCTGCTCACCCTGGAGGAGCTGGACCGCCGGCGCACCCGCGCCACGGACGTGCGCTACCACGTCAACCAGCACAAGGACCTGCTCGTCACCGTGGGGGCCGCGGCCCTGGTGGTGGTGGGCGTGGGGGTGGGCATCGCCATCTATCGCGCCCGACACCACGAAGAGCGCGTGCGCCGCCAGCGCCGCAGGGCCCTGGAGCGCGCCTGGGCGCACCCGGACCGCGTGGCCACCAGCATCGAGGACAAGCCGCTGGGCGCCGAGCTGGGCCGCAAGGTGGTGATGATCTTCGCCACCGCGCTCGCCACCGCCGTGGCCCGCAACTCCATCCAGACCCTGGTCCCCTCGCGGACCGTCACCAAAGTCCCTGCGGACAAGGTGACTGTGGAGAAGTATAAGAAATCCTGAATGCGCAAAATGCACGCATAAAGCAGACTGATGTCCATGACGGACCTGCTCTATGCGCGCGCGCAGATGGGACTGTCGCTCGCGTTCCACATCGTGTTCGCGGCGGCCGGCGTGGCGTTGCCGGTGCTGATGGTGTTGAGCGACCTGAAGCACCGGCGCACGGGGGACGCGGACTACCGGAAGCTCAGCGAGAAGCTGGCCAAGGGCACGGCCATCCTCTTCGCGGTGGGCGCGGTGAGCGGGACGGTGCTCTCGTTCGAGCTGGGCCTCCTGTGGCCGGAGTTCATGGGCCGCTACGGGGAGGTGATTGGCCTGCCCTTCAGCCTGGAGGGCGTGGCCTTCTTCACCGAGGCCATCTTCCTGGGCATCTACCTGTACGGCCGCGAGCGCGTGTCGCCGGGCCTGCACCTGTTCAGCGGCGGGATGGTGGCGGTGAGCGGCGCGGCGAGCGCGTTCTTCGTCACGCTGGTGAACACGTTCATGAACAACCCGTCCGGCTTCACGCCCACGCCGGCGGGGCCCACGGACGTGCAGCCGCTGGTGGCGATGTTCAGCCCCGGCTGGCAGTACCAGACGGCGCACGTGCTGCTGTCCTGCTACCAGGCCAGCGCGTTCGCCATGGCGGGCATCCACGCGTTCATCCTGCTCAAGCACCCGGGCGCTTCCTTCCACAGGAAGGCGCTGTCCATCGCGCTGCCGCTCGCGTGCATCACCGCGCTCGCGCAGCCGCTGGTGGGGGACCTGTCCGCGAAGCACGTGGCGCGCGCGCAGCCGGTGAAGCTGGCCGCGATGGAGGCGCACTTCGACACGGAGGCGGGCGCGCCCCTGCGGGTGGGCGGCTGGCCGGACGTGGAGCGGCGCACGGTGTCGGGCTCGCTCGACCTGCCCAAGGGGCTCTCCATCCTGGCCTTCGCGGACCCGGACGCGGAGGTGAAGGGGCTGAATGAATTCCCTCGGGACGTCTGGCCGCCGGTGGCCAAGGTGCACCTGGCCTTCCAGGTGATGGTGGGCACGGGCAGCCTGATGGCGCTGCTCGCGCTGGCCACGCTGTGGCGCAGGTGGCGGGGCCGCGAGTGGCCGCACGGCAAGGGGATGATGCGCGCGTGGCTCTTGTCGGGGCCGCTGGGGCTGGTGGCGCTGGAGGCGGGGTGGCTGGTGACGGAGTGGGGGCGGCAGCCCTGGATTGTCCGGGACGTGATGCGCACGGGCGAGGCGGTGACGCCGGTGCCGCACCTGGCCGCGCCGTTCTTCACCTTCACGGCGGTGTACCTGTTCCTCGGGGTGACGGTGCTGTTCGTGCTCTGGCGGCAGGTGGCGGGCACGCTGCCCAAGCCCAAGGCGCCCGGCGCGGTGGTGGAGGGCGAGGTGGCCCATGTCCACTGAGACGTGGGTGCTGGGGCTCGCGGTGGCGGGCACGTTCGTGCTGTACGCGCTGCTGGGCGGGGCGGACTTCGGCGGCGGGGTGTGGGACCTCCTGGCGCGCGGGCCGCGCAAGGACGAGCAGCGCGCGCTCATCGCCCGCGCCATCGGCCCGGTGTGGGAGGTGAACCACGTCTGGCTCATCGTCGGGCTGGTGCTGCTGTTCAGCGGCTTCCCGCGCGCCTTCGCGGCGCTGAGCGTGGCGCTGCACGTGCCCCTGACGCTGCTGGTGCTGGGCATCGTGTTCCGGGGCACCGCGTTCACCTTCCGCGCCTACGACACACGCGGCGACGTGGTGGAGCGCCGCTGGGGCGTGGTGTTCAGCGTCGCGAGCGTGGTGGCGCCGCTGCTGCTGGGCATGTGCGTGGGCGCGGTGGCCAGCGACGCCATCCGCATGCAGGGGCACGCGGTGGTGAGCGGCTTCTTCGCGTCGTGGCTGTCGCCCTTCGCGCTGTCGGTGGGCGCGCTGACGCTGGGCCTGTTCGCGTTCCTGGCCGCCGTGTACCTCACGCACGAAGCGCCCACGCGCGAGCTGGCGGAGGACTTCCGGCGCCGGGCGCTGGTGACGGGCGGGCTCTTGTTCCCCCTGGCCCTGGCCGCCCTGCTGCTGTCGCGCTCGGGGGCGCCGCGCGTGTGGGCGGGTTTGTCCCAGACGCCGTTCGCGCTGGCGCTGCACGGGGGCACCGCGGTGGCGGCGGTGACGGCGTTCGCGCTCCTGTGGACGCGGCGCTTCCGGGC
>NZ_JBKGHJ010000312.1:0-10457 GCF_046520365.1 Corallococcus sp. 4LFB | reverse complement strand
CGCGGCGCTGCTCTGCAAGGCCATGGGCGTGCGGGTGGTGGGCACGGGGCGCAGCGCGCGGAAGCTGGCGCGGCCTCCGAGTGGGGCGTGGGCCACACGGTGCTGTGTGAGAGCAACCCGCCGGTGTTCGCGGACGCGGTGCTGGCCGCGACGGGAGGCCGGGGCGCGGACGTGTGCCTGGACCTGGTGGGCGGCGCCTACCTGCCGGAGTCCGTGAAGGCGATGGCGCCCCGGGGGCGGCTGATGCAGGTGGGCTCGGTGGCGGGAGCGCGCGCGGAGCTGGACCTGGGGCTGGTGATGCGCAAGCGGCTCACGCTCACGGGGACGGTGCTTCGCAGCAGGCCCGCGGAGGAGAAGATGCTGCTCACGCAGGTGGCGGAGCGGCAGCTGTTGCCGCTGTTCGACTCCGGCGCGCTGAAGGCCGTGGTGGATGCGGTGCTGCCCATGACGGAGCTCCGCTCCGGACTGGAGCGGATGGCGGGCAATGGCACGGTGGGCAAGGTCGTCGTTCGCTGGGACTGAGCGCCGCTACACGGGCCGCTTGCGGGTGGGGGGCTTTGGAGCTGGCTCCTGCGCCTTGAGCACCTTTGCGGAGGCGCACCGCCGCCAGGCCTCCTTGAGCAGGGATTGCAGCAGGGGCCGGTCCACGGTGGTGAGCCGGACGATGACCATGGGCCAGTCCTGGTAGTGCGGCCTCACCAGGAAGACGTCTGGCTGTGATTGCAGCAGGGCCTCGCGGTATTCGAAGTCCACCTTGATGACGATGGAGTCGTCATCCAGCACCCGCGCGAAGAGCGTGTCGCTCACCCGGAAGCCGGGCGTGCCGTAGGAGGGGCGCTCCTCCGTCGCCGGGAGCGCCAGCGCCATCTCGCGCACGTCGTCCACCGTGAGCCGTGCCTTGCGTTTCGCCGCCGTCTTCCTCCGCGCCGCCATTTGTGCCCATTCTGTCACGTTAAAAAATGGAATACTGGGGATACCGGATTTTTCCGACCTGCGTCTCCCTTTACTACCGTGACCCTGGTGAGTGCGGCGTAGACCCTCCACGTTGACCGTTACGAACTCTTGGAGCGCCTGGGCGCCGGGGAGATGGCCATGGTCTACTGGGGGAGATACACGGCGGGGCCGGGCATCACCAAGACCGTCGTCATCAAGCACGTCCTGGGCGAGTACGCGGACAACCCGGCCTTCGTGGAGATGTTCCTCAACTAGGCGCGCATCTCCGTGGGGCTCAACCACGGCAACATCGTCCAGGTCTTCGACTTCGGGCATATGGATGGCGAGTACTTCCAGGTCATGGAGTTCGTGGACGGCCAGCCGCGGTCCCGCGTGATGAAGCAGCTAAAGGCGAAGGGGCTGTCGTGGATGCCCCGCGCCGCTCGCGGTGAGCACCGTCATTGAGCTGTGCCGGGGCCTACACCATGCCCATACCCGTATGGATGAACGCGACACGACCGGTGGCGTTAACCAAGGACCCGTTTGTCGCGATCGCCGAGGCTTGATCTTCTCTGAGGATGAGCGAAGGGCAGCCCAACCCGGAGAAGCTACGACGAGCCATCGTGCGGGCCTTCCACGATGAGGGCCTGGCGTATGCGCAGATTGCCCACCTGCAGGGCATTGGCGAGGCGACGGTCAGCCGCGTGCTGCGGTTGTACCGAGAGACAGGCGATGTCGTGCCGCGGCCGAAAGGCGGCGGCAACTTCTCGCCCATCCGGGGCAAGGTGACCACCGAGATCAAGCGACTGGTGGGCCCAGAAGCGGGACGAAAGCGTGCGCGAGCTGATGGCCGAGTTGACGGCCCGCACAGGCGTTGTCACCAGCCGGCCCTCAATGCAATGGGCCCTGCATCGACTGGGCTTCTCACACAAAAAAGTCCTTCGCCGCCTGAGAGCGTGACGCGCCGCAAAACCTCTGGCGCAGGCGCATCCTCGCCGCGCTCCTGAGTGTCGTGGATGTGCGGCGACTCATCTTCCTCGACGAGTCCTTCTGCAGTACCTCCATGGCACGCGAGTACGGCTGGGCCCCTGTTTGGAGAGCGTGCCCGAGGACTTCGCCCTGGAGGACGCTGGACAACCCTGACGCTGGTGGGGGTCATCCGCGTGGGATGCCGGCCCAAGTTGATGACTCACCGAGGAGCCATTAACGGGCGCATCTTCGTGCGCTTCGTCCGGCAGCGGATTTGCCCCTGGCTGCATCCAGGCGACGTGGACAACCTGGGCGCCCACAAAGTGAAGGGGGTGCGCCAGGCTATCGAATCGGTAGGGGCCTGCGTCGTGTACCTACCCACCTACAGCCCCGACTTCAATCCCATTGAGCTGTGGTGGGCAGACCTGAAGCGGCAGCTTCGCCAGCTTGCGCCTCGGGCCAATGAGGACCTCGCACGGACGGTGAGGCAGTTGCGCGCGGCCACTCCGCCCGCAAAGCTCGCGACTTGGCTCCGCTACTGACTCTCCTCCTCCAGTTCAACTGATCCCGGCGCTAGCAACAACTTACGATTGCGGTGCTTACACAGCTTCGCCGCTCGTATCGCCGCCATGGGGTCGTCAATGCACCCCTGCACATTTGAGCAGACAAGCCAACCTGTCCCACGGTCCTCTGCCACCTTCAACTCGCAGGACCGTTGCGCTTTCAACTGAAGTTGATGGAGACTTTGTCATCGCCGCCCTTTGATGAAGAACTGCGGCAATAGATAATCATCAAACGATGAGACGCCACTCACCCGGACACACAAAAAAGGCACACCCGCCAGAACACAGAAGCACCGCATCTCGCACGGCAAAGAGAAGGCTACCCAGGCAGAAGCAACCTATTCACAAAAACCCAACAGGGAACAACAATGAGCCAAGCAATTCTGAGACGATTTCGAATAAACCGACTCTATGGATACAAGGACGTGGAGATAGATTTTACGGGACCGACAAGGATTCTCATAGCCGGCAACGGATCCGGAAAAACAACGATATTCAATGCGCTTCACGCCATGTTGAAGTGTCAATTTCATCGCCTCCACTCGCTCGATTTCCAGTCAATAGAATGTGAGTTCTCAGGAGAGCGAACCCCTATCAATCTGCTCAAGTCGCAGGTTATCGAGAACTCGTCCGACCCAGCTGGGAGAGTGGCAGAATTGGTAGCGCGCATCCCCAGCCTTGATGCCGAAGAAGTCGCCGAGCATCTGCAAACAAAGTACAGGCTTGGGAAGTTTCGCGAACAAGCTCAGTCGGACCCAATCCTGCGCTCGATCTATGCCCACTTGCCGGGCGACTATTCCGAGATTGAAATACTAGTCGATGAGGTAGCCACAAGCCTGCGCGAGCCTCGCTCAAAAAGCTTAGCAGGGGTTGCGGAAGTGGTCCGACGCGCGCTGGGACAAACGGAGATTGTCTATTTGCCCACCTACCGTCGCATCGAACTGCCCTTACTTAAGAACTCCAAAAAGGACCCCATGGGTCGGATTGCCGCCACGGAAGCAATCTTCTCCGAAGGCTCTCCTGACACCAGACACATAAACTTTGGACTTGCCGATGTCGAGAAGCGACTAAAGGATCTATCGGAGAGCGTAGAGCGACACTCAAACTCTGAATACCGAAACATCAGCGCAACCATTCTCGATGAAGCACTTGCAGACCAAATCCAAGGCTCTACCCCTGTTAGTGGCCTGCCAGACATTGACTCCTTGCGGCGCTTCCTCGCCCGCGTCTCGCAGGATCGACTCGATTACAGACTTCGCATCACACAGAATCCCCAATCCAATGTCGAAAAAAACGAACGCAGAATTGGCGCCATAGAAAATCTCTACAACACAGGAGAGATTGACTCTGAGCGCCAGCGCTTCCTTCGATATTTCCTCAGTCGGCTCGGCACTGTAATCGAGAAAACAAAAGAAACCGAAGCGATGCTTCAACGCTTTGTCGATGCCTGCAATAGATACTTCGGCGAATCGACTGACGAAAAATCATTCACCTACGACCCCAATGCAATGCGCGTCAAGGTAATGAACACCTGGACCCGCCAGGAAATTCCGCTCGGCAATCTATCTTCCGGCGAGAAACAAATAGTCTCGATTTTTTCACGTCTCTACTTGAGTGAAAATCGAAAATTCATTCTTGTTGACGAGCCTGAGCTCTCGCTCTCCATTGAGTGGCAAAAACGGATCCTTCCAGACATGATTGCATCCGGCTCGGTCGCTCAGCTTTTTGCCATTACTCACTCCCCGTTCATATTTGATAATGAACTGGACCCTTGCGCCGGAGCTCTGCGGGCCACCAGGCATGAACCCCAGCGCGGAGAGATATCTTAATGGATATCTCCGTCGAGCATCTGCGAGAGCATCGCGAGCGCCCCTCTGTCTTAAAGACAGAACTAGCTAGCATCCGCTCTCACGACAGATGCGCCCTGGTTTTCGTATTAGAGGGCTGGGATGACGCAAAGGCTTACGAAGTCTGGATTCGACGCGCGACCCCCGGATTGCGCTGGGAAGCCCTTGTCGCCAAAGGCAAGAAGAAATCGCTCGCATTCAGAGAAATGCTAGAGCGCGATACCACGGGCCTCCGAGAGTGCACGTACTTCATTGTCGACAATGACTATGATGGGTTGGCTGGAGCAGCCAATGGATTGGACTTATATATCCTTCCGGCCTATTCAATCGAAAACCTCCTCACTCACCCCGAGGTCCTCGGCTCGCTACTTACAACCGAATTCCGATTAATTGGCGACCTGAAATCCAAGACAAGAGTAATTAATCTATACAGAAAGGCAGTTGCTGACTTTTCCACCTGCGTCAGGCCGGCCTGCGAGACATTGCATGCATCCAAACGCAAATCCGCTGGCAATGTAACAATTGATGACCGCCATCTGAAAGAAATTCAGGTTAACCTGGAAGCAGTTGTGACTTTAGACCCAAAGGCACTAAGTCTTCTCGTTCAGACTCAACAAACTCTTGAACAACATGCACTTGAGGCGGCGCGAGATTTTTTCGATAGCGCCGATCCGGGGCTTTGGACTAGGGGTAAATTTATAATGTGGTTCTTCAAGGAATGGTGCTCCAAATTGATGGCAGATCGAGGCTCGCCCACGCCAATTGTCTTTTCGAATACGTTGGCCGAGTGTTCATTTTCAGGAGAATGGAGTGCGATTGGATCGTTGGCCGCGCGGAGCCCTCTGCCACTTGGACTCGAGGAGTTCATTCGGCAAGCAGCGAAAATTTGTAGCGCAAGCTGCGGAAAAACTAGCAGTCAGTTGCTCACCGGCAACAGCTGAGATACAGCAAAGGCAGAGCTGGAGGCAGGCGACGCGCTTTTCGGGCGAGGTGTCCGCGCGCACCTGCCTCACCGTCCATGCCAAGTCCTCAATGGACTAAAGAAATAAGCTAACGGAACTGTCGTTTTAGGTCCGCCCACTACAGTTCGATGGGGTTGAGGTCAGACCTGTAGGCGAGAGACCCACCATGCAGACATCCATGGCTTCGATCGTTTGGCGCCCGCCTGCCGTCTTGTGTATACCCTGGTTAGAGACGGGCGCCCTTATGCCAATATGGGCATGCACGGGTGCTGGAAGCGCTCGCGCTGTCGCAAGGATGCAAGTTACCAAGTGCCACCGAAGCCATTGCGCCCGGGGAGCGGAACCGTATCCTGCGCCGCCATGGCTACCCACTTCGACCCCGCCGCCGCCGCGCAGCCGGGCTCCGGCATCTTCGGCCTCCCCCACTCTCCCGACGAGGCCCACGTCGTTGTCATCCCCGTGCCCTTCGAGGCCACCACCAGCTACGGAGGCGGCACGTCCAACGGCCCCGCCGCCCTGCTGGAGGCCAGCAAGCAGGTGGACCTGTTCGACGTGGAGACCGGCCGGCCCTACGAGCGCGGCATCGCCATGCTGGAGGCCCCCGCCGAGCTGCACACGTTGAACGAACGCGCCAAGGAGCGCGCCCTGCTCGTCATCGAAGCCGGCGGCATCGAGTCCGGTGACGCCGAGCTGCTGTCCGCCGCGAAGGACGTGAACGGCTTCAGCGAGAAGCTCAACGACCACGTCTACCGCACCGCGAAGCACTGGCTGGAGCAGGGCAAGCGCGTGGCCGCCGTGGGCGGAGACCACGCCATCTCCTACGGCATCATCCAGGCCCACGCGGAGAAGTACCCCGGCATGGGCGTGCTCCACCTGGACGCGCACGCCGACCTGCGCGTCGCGTACGAGGGCTTCACCTGGTCGCACGCGTCCATCTTCTACAACGTGTGCGAGCGCATCCCGGGCGTGAAGACGCTGGTCCAGGTGGGCCTGCGCGACATGAGCGAGAACGAGCACCGCTACATCGAGAGCTCCGGCGGCCGCATCCACGCCTTCTACGACGCCGTCCTCCAGCAGAACCGCTTCGACGGCCTGCCCTGGAACCAGCAGGTGAAGCAGATCGTCGACAAGCTGCCGCAGCAGGTCTACCTGTCCTTCGACATCGACGGCCTGGACCCGGTGCTGTGCCCGAACACCGGCACGCCCGTCCCCGGCGGCCTGTCCTTCCCGGAGGCCACCGCGCTCGTCGCGGGCGTCGTGCGCTCGGGCCGCACCATCGTCGGCTTCGACCTCACCGAAGTGGCCCCCGACCCGGAGGGCAGCGAGTGGGACGCCAACGTGGGCGCCCGCCTGCTCTACAAGATGATCGGCTGGATGCTGAAGTCGCAGAAGGCCTGAGCCCTCAGGCCACGCGCGGCAGCGACACGCTGAACGTCGCGCCCTGCCCGGGGCGCGACTCGGCGGAGAGCGCGCCGCCGTGCAGCTTCGCCAGCTCCGAGGCCACGTAGAGCCCCAGCGCCTCTCCTCGCGCGGGGCCCTCCGGGAAGGGCTGGAACAGCCGGGGCAGCTCCGCTTCCGGGATGCCCGGCCCCCGGTCGCTCACGCGCACCAGCACCTGCTCCGGGGACGCCTCCAGCTCCACGCGCACCCCGCCCTGCCGGGCCGCGTTGGACAGGAGCACGTCGAACACCTGCTCCAGGCGCTCCGGGTCGAACCTCAGCCCCACCACCTCCGGGGGCACCGTCACCTCCACCGGCACGCCGGGCCCCGCCGTGCGGCACCTCGCGACGGACGCCTCCAGGTGCCGGCGCAGGTCGCCCTCCACCGGCCGCAGCGTCACGCTCGCCCGCGCTCAGGCGGGCCGCGTCCTGGAGGTAGTGCCCCATCCGCTCCAGCGACTGCAGCTGCGTGCTCAGCGCCTCCACCGCGCCCCTGCCGGGCGGCGGCGAGGTCGCGGAGCGTGCGCAGCTGTTCGCGCGCGGCCTCCAGCGGTCCCTGGAGCGACTGCGCCACCCACCGGCTCAGCGCCTCCACCGGCGTCGCGGGCTCCAGGGGCGCGGCGGGGGCCTTCTCCAGCACGTCGTGGATCAGCGTCTCGAAGTCGGTGATTTCAAAGGGCTTGTTGAGGAACGCGGACGCCTCCGGCGAGCCCTGCTGGAGGACCGCGCTCAAGAGGATGATGGGCACCTCGCGCAGGCCCGGCTCCTGCTTCAGCCGGCTGCACAGCTCCATGCCGCTCATGCGCGGCATCATGTGGTCCGTCACCACCAGCCGGGGCCGGTGGGTGCGGGCGAGCGCCAGGGCCTCCTCGCCATCCCGTGCGCGCACCACGTCGTGCCCCAGGTCTTCAATCACCTGGCTCAGGACCTCCAGCACCGCGGGTTCGTCATCCGCGACCAGGACGAGACTCATGTGCGACCACTCCCTCGGCCCCCGCGGGCAGCAAGCAACTCGCCGCGCCGGGACGCCCAGGGCCGCCCTGCGCTCCCGGGCCGCAATCGGGCCGGGGCAGGGACGTTCTGCCTGAAGTGCGTTCGTTCACGGCCGCGTCTTCTGGTCTATGAAGAGCCGGACGCCGCTTCCAGACACCCAGGGAATGGCTGCGGCCTTCCCGACATTCAGACTGTCTTCCGGGAGACAATTTCCGGCGGCGTAGGGAGGAAGGGCATGAGGGCAGCACACATCCGGTGGGGGCTCTTGCTGACGGGGCTCGTGCTGGCGCTTCCGGCGCACGCGGACCTGTCCCGGCGGCGCAGCGACGTGGTGGAGGTGGTGCAGAAGGTCTCCCCGGCGGTCGTCTACATCGGCACCGAACAGGAGGTGGAGTCGCGCTTCCGGGGCCGGCAGCGCTCGCCGCTGGAGGAGTTCTTCGGCCAGGGGATGGATCAGCCGCGGACGCGCCAGCGGATCACCGGCCTGGGCAGCGGCGCCATCATCGACGCGTCCGGCATCATCGTCACCAACGACCACGTCATCCGGGGCGCCTCCGCCATCCACGTGGTGCTCGCGGACGGGCGCACCTTCGACGCGGAGGTGGTGGGCAGCGACGCGAACAACGACCTGGCCGTCCTCAAGGTCAACGCGAAGGAGCCCCTGCCCACCGCGAAGCTGGGCACCAGCAGTGACTTGATGATTGGCGAGACGGTGGTGGCCATTGGCAGCCCGTTCGGCCTGAACAAGACGGTGACGGCGGGCGTGGTGTCCGCCACGGGCCGCACCTTCCGCGCGGACGACCGCGTCTACAACGACTTCCTCCAGACGGACGCGGCCATCAACCCGGGCAACTCCGGCGGGCCGCTGCTCAACGTGGACGGGGAGATCATCGGCATCAACACCGCCATCTACGCCAACGGCCAGGGCATCGGCTTCGCCATCCCCGCGGACAAGGTGCGGCGCATCGTGGAGGAGCTCACGCGCTTCGGGAAGGTGCGCCCCGCGTGGGTGGGCATGGACACGGCGGACCTGCCCGCGCAGGTGGCCGCGCGGCTCGGGTGGGACCGCACGTACGGCGTCATCGTGACGAACGTGGATCCGGACAGCCCCGCCGCGCTGGCCGGCGTGCAGCGCGGCGACGTGGTCGCGGAGCTGGGCGGTTCGCGCATCCAGGACGCGGAGGACTTCGACTCGCGCGTGCGCGGTTATCCGGCGCGCTCGGTCTTCCCCCTGGTGCTCTTCCGAGCAGGCGGAAACCGCACGGTGCAGGTGACGCCGGTTGAATTCCCTGCTCGCCTGCTTGAAACCCTGGCGTGGGAGAAGCTGGGACTGCGGGTGAAGGCGAGCAAGGGCGGGATGGCGATCGCGTCCGTGCGTCCGGGCTCCGCCGCCTCGGAGATTGGCCTGGAGCCGGGGGACGTGCTGTTGCGGATGAACAATCAGCCTGTCCCGACGGGTGACACTTTCCGTGAAGCCCTGCTGACGGCGCGACGGGGACGTAGCGTGCTGTTGCTCGTGCGACGCGGGCGTTACGGCTACCACCTGACACTGCCTTTCGAAGGCCAGCGTCTCTAGGGACGGCCCGGGGATTCCAGGATCGACGGGAAGGGCACTAGCATGCCGTTCCCATGAGTTCGCCTCGCTATCAGTCACTCGGCCCCCTCCTTGCTGGAGAGGGCTCGCGTGCCTTCCTCGGCCTGTCGCTGGAGGAAGGCGCCACGCCCCGCCCCGTCGTGCTCATCTGGGCACCGCCTGAGATTGCTCAGAACCCGGAGCTGGTGGCGCGCCTGGAGCGCGAGACGAACCGCGCCATCGTCTTCGAACACCCGAACATCCTGCGCGTGTACGGCCTGGAGAAGCTGGACGGGGGCCTGGCGCGAGTCACCGAGTTCGCGGACGGCGAGCCCCTGCGGCGCGTGCTGGAGGCGAACCCGCGCATGTCGCCCGCGTTCGCGGCGCTGGTGGTGGCGGACGCGGCGATGGGCCTGCACTACGCGCACGTCGCGGGCAACGACGACGGTTCACCGCTGGTGCACGGGGACATCCGGCCCGAGACGCTGATGGTGTCCTTCAGCGGCTTCACGAAGGTGACGGGCTACGGAGCGCTCTCCGTGGCGCCGCGCGAGCGTGGTGGAAAGCGCGTGAAGAACCGGCGCGCGTACACGTCCCCGGAGCAGCTGCTGGGCGGGCGTGAAGCGGTCAACGTGCAGTCGGACGTGTTCCTGCTGGGGCTCACGCTGCACGAGTGCCTCACGGGGAAGATGCCGTTCAAGGAGTCGGCGGATCCGGACAAGGCGGTGCTCAACCGCGCCCTGCCCCCGATGCCCGCGGACGTGCCGCTGAAGCTGGATGCCGTCGTGCGCCGCGCGACGACGAAGCGCGCGCTGGAGCGCTACCCGTCGGCGCTCGCGTTCCGCGAGGCGCTGGTGGATGCGATTGGCAAGCTGCCGGAGCACGAGGAGTTCGCCGAGCACCTGGCGAAGCTGTTCCCGCCGGAGGCCGAGGCGCGCGCGGCGCGCAGGGCGACGATTGAGAAGGGCATCGCGGAGGCGCTGTCGAAGGCGGGCATGCCCGCGCCGCAGATCGCGGAGCTCATCGCGCAGGGCGTGGGGCTCGCGGAGCCCGTGAAGAGCAAGGTGCCGGAGATTTCGACGGCGGAGAGCGGCGCTGCTGCGCCCGTGGCCACCGCGCCGCAGGCGTCCGTCTCCGCGCAGGCTCCGGCCGCGCAGGCCGCTGCGCCCGTGCAGGCC